>NZ_QUKM01000002.1:0-3883 GCF_003481245.1 Blautia sp. TF10-30 | reverse complement strand
GGAGCGTAATCCTGAAACGGATTCCTGGATGTGGCTCTTCCGCAGTGGAGAAGATGGACTTCCGCCGATCCTGCTCTACCATTACACAGAGACAAGGGCAAAGTTCCATGCAGCATCTTTCCTACAGGGGTTCAGCGGATATCTGGAGACGGACGGATACCAGGGTTATAATAATCTGCCGGACATCAAACGCTGCTCTTGCTGGGCACATGTGAGACGTTACTTCACAGATGCCATACCGAAAGGGAAAGAGTATGATTACAGCCTTCCGGCAGTGCAGGGAGTACAGTTCTGTTCCAAGCTGTTTGATTGTGAGCGGTACTCAAAAGCAAAAAATCACACTGCGGAGCAGAGAAAACAATTTCGTCTTGAAAAGGAGAAGCCAATACTGGAGGCATTCTGGAATTGGCTGGATCAACAGCGCCCAAACAAAGGAACCCGTTTGGCGAAAGCGGTAAACTATGCCCAAAATCAGAAAGACACCCTGATGACTTATCTGGAAGACGGTCATTGCAGTTTGTCCAATAATCTTAGCGAGAATGCAATCAGGCCATTCACTGTCGGCCGGAAGAACTGGCTGTTCAGTGCCAGTCCGAAAGGAGCTGCCTCCAGTGCTATTGTGTATACAATGGTCGAGATGGCAAAAGCGAATGATCTGAATACCTATAAATATCTGACATATCTCTTATCACAGCGGCCAGACGATAAAATGTCAGATGAACAGTTAGAACAGCTTGCCCCATGGAGCGAGACTGCGAAAACGAACTGTCAAAACTAAAATAGAGTAAAACGCTTGCATCTATCATTTTGGTGCAAGCGTAATTCATGAGTAACGTAGCAATATTTTGCGCTTACTTTTTATCTTTTCCATCTACTGAATAATCTTTGGGTGATTGAGCCACCTGTCCTGTGCGATTGAGCCACACTTCCGTTTTATAGTGAGCCATCATTCCGGTATGGTTGAGCCACACTGTCTTATAATAGATTCATACACAAACATTGTGTAAATCTATTGTAAACGGTAGAATACGAGCACCTTGACAAATAGCAGACCGCTTTTGCGGTCTGTTTATTTTCCGCTGGCTTTTTGCGGCTTTCTAATGTTTTCGGGCAACATATCTGACCATGGCAGAAGTTCTGCAAGAAAATCTATGTTTTTGTCATCTACATGTTTGGGAATCTCCGTAAGCAGATATTCGAAATAATCGAAAGGTTTCAGGTTATTCGCCTTTGCAGTTTCTGCGATACTGTAGATGATCGCTGAACTATTGGCTCCATTGACCGTATCGATCATCTCCCAGTTTTTCTTCCCTATACAGAATCCACGGATCGCACGTTCGCTGGCATTGTTTTCTATTGGAACATCCCCATCTTCCAGAAAAACTTTCAGGTAGCTTTCCTGGTTCAGTGCATATGTAAATGCTTCCCGTATTTTACCGTTCTTTGGAATCTTAGCTTCATTCTGTTTCAGGTACGCAAAGAAAGCATCCACCAGTGGTTTTACCACAAGCTGACGCTGCATGAGCCTGTCTTCCGTAGAAAAATCAGACAGTTTTCCCTCTTCCCGGTAAATGGCCTGTATCTGTTTCATGATCAGATGCAGGATTGATTCCTTTCGGTGTGCTTTTGGTATCACTTCCAGTGCATCGTTAAACCTGCGCCTGCAGTGAACCCAGCAGCCTGCAATCTTCAGATTTTCACGCTCCTTTTCCAATGTATGATATACCTGGTACCCATCCGTAACACAGATCCCAGTGTAATCCCTCAGGAATTCCCGGGGATGGGATGCATTACGCGTTTTCTGGTATTCATAAAGGATGATCTGACGATCCCGGTACATAAAGCCGGACCGGTACACCCACATGTAACTCTGGCTGCCGGCAGGACGCCCGTCCTTATTTACAAGTACAGGAGTCTCATCTGCCTGTATCACATGATAATCATACAGAAGTTTATGCAGATAATCATACATGGTTCCCAGATATTCTTCCCCAAGACGGATCATCCAGTTCGCCATGTTCTGTCTGGTAATGGCAAGCCCGTACCTTTCGAATTCTTTTTCAAGACGGTAGAGAGGTACCGCATTTACATACTTACCATTTATGACTGCCGCAGCAAGGGACGGGGATACAAGGCTTCCATGAAGCAGATTTCTGGGATGGGGTGCCTTTATCATGTGTTCATCCAGTTTACTGGAATAAACGCCGATATGATGTTCCTCTATCACGACACTGGCCGGAATGAACTGATAACATCGGGAAATGGCATCCGGAAGCTGTTTCCATCCGTTTTCACCAAACTCAGCCGTCAGTTCTTCCTCTTTCAGATAGTGATCAATACGTTTTACTGTCAGCCCTGCTATATCAGCCGCTTTTTTCCCTGGCTGTTTTTTCTTTTTGGGTGCTTTCAATTCTAGGTCATCAGGTTCCGGTGCATCCAGGTCGCAGACTGCCTCTGCTTCATTAAAGAATACGATAGTCCCGTCCACTTCCATGAAACGTATCTGTTCAGAATCCGCCATTTTTTCGCTGGATCTGCCAAAACGGTTCTTCTGAAAAAGGACCATCTGTTCCATCATCAGCTGCATCCTGTCATTTAAGGCCTGCGTTTGCCTGGACAATTCTTCCATCTGTCCCTGCATCCCAAGAAAAAGCTCTATCAGCAGATCCTTATCAAACTTATTCAGTTGTTCTTTTGTGTACTTGATCGTCATAACCGGAACTCCTGTCTTTATACTGATTCCGATTATAACAGAATTTTTGTATTTCCGCCAATCCTTCAGATATGGGCTTTCGTCATAATGACGGTGGATAATACATCTGGAAAGCCGTTGTTTTACAGCTTTTCAGATGTATTATCCACAACAGTTTTTCTATTCACACGATAACAAATGGAATGAGAAAAGACTGTTTGTGGATAACCTTTTTCATCCGGTTGATACACATCATTTTTACAGTTTTGGTACTTTTTTATTTTCGGCATTTTGCACAGGCTACATAATGCGGGGTGTCTCTTTCAGCTCAGAGATCGGATGGCGTGCAACGATCTCCAGTCCCTGCATCAGCATACGGTACTGGTCGTCTGTGATCGCCATTGCCTCATCTGCCGAACGGGGCCACCGGAATGCACCATTATCGAGTCTCTTGTACATAAGGAGAAAACCATCGCCTTCCCAGAGCAGTGCTTTGATCCGGTCACATCTTCTTCCACAGAAAAGAAACAGTGTATTTTTGTCGTAAGGATCAAGCTTAAACTGAAAGCGTACGATCGTTGCCAGTCCATCGATCCCACGACGGAGATCCGTAAATCCCATCGCCAGATACACCTTTTTAAATCCGGAAGCATCTGCATCATTCAGCATGGGTAAAAGCCTTTATGAGATGGCAGAGCATTTCCGGTGAAGTACCGGAAAATATCTCAACTGACAGTCCCCTGGTATTTTTAATACGGATCATTGGCAGAGTTCCTGCCGAAATGCATGTACCGGATTCTTTTGAAGTATCTGTTTTCTTTGGATCTGGTGCAGGTGCGGGCAGTTCCACAAAAGCAGTGGTTTCTGTGTCCTGCATCTGATCCAGGTATATCTGCCTGACACGCCTGAGACGGTAATAATAGTTGGCTTTTGTAAGATTATTTTGGGTACACCAGGTTTCAACATCCATCCCTTTGGGACGGTTCTGACAATTCCGAATCTGTTCTGCCCATTGTCTGATCCTCACCTGCTGAGCTACAAGGCTGGTTTGCGTAGCCATAATATTCCTCCTCTGAATCATAGTCAGTTAAAAAAGTTAAGTACTAAACTTTTTTGACTATGTTATTTTGTTGAGTATGATTATGGCATAACTTGAAGTGAATAAAAAGGTACTCAGGTTCTACCGTTTAC
>NZ_QUKM01000019.1:26201-57674 GCF_003481245.1 Blautia sp. TF10-30 | reverse complement strand
ACTTACATTATCTCGATGTGATAAGTATATTTAATCACATTTTGAGTGGCAGGCCGCGGCTGTGTATCAGGAAGAAGTAAAGAGTGCAATTATATTGCTGTATCTGGGGATTCTTGCCGGAATGGATGTGAGGAAACGGCAGATCAGCCTTGTCCTGACCGGTGTTTTATTCCTTGCAGGCATTGGATGGCAGATTCTGGTGGAACAGACATCGTGGCTGGAATGGCTGCTGTCCCTGCTGCCGGGAGCGGGATTTCTGACGCTCAGTTATATATCACGGGAACAGGTGGGATACGGGGACGGCCTTCTGCTTCTGACGGTTGGAATCTGGCTGGGATTTGGGCAGACATTCGGCGTTCTGACGCTGGGACTCATTCTTTGTTCGGTACTCTGCGGAGTCCTTCTGATGCGGAAGAAAATACGGAAACAGGATTCCATACCGCTGGTGCCGTTTCTGCTGCTTGGATTTGTGGGGAGGTGCGGAATGCTTTGAAAGTGAAAATGAGAAAAGCAAGTATTACGGTAGAGGCAGTTCTGGTCGTGCCGCTTGTTCTGATGGTGATTTTTCTTCTGCTGTCGCTGACATTTTTTGTGCACGCACGGAGCTGGTATACATTTGCGGCATATGAAAGCACAATGCTTGCCGCCAGTGAAGGCCGCCTGTCTGTGGAAAAAGGAGAGGCAGCCGCCCAAAGCCGGATGGAATGGTGGATTTCCCAGATACCGCTTCCGGCTGAACCGGTGACTGTACAGACGGTGTGCAGAGAAAAAGAGATTCAGATAAAAGCAGAAGGAAACATTCTGCCAATCTGGAGCCGGAACGCGTGGGAATATTCGGTTTTGAGTGAAAGCAGGAGAAACAATCCGGTGAAAACGATCCGGAAGATACGGGCAGTAAAACAGATCTGGAACCAGAAGTAAGGACGGAAGCGGAGAAATGCAGATTGATTATAAAAGAGATTTGAACCATACGTATGTTATTTTACAGGAGGAAAAAGAGCCGGACACGGCGTCGTATCAGATTCGTATGCTGCTGACAAACGCAATCCCAGGGCTTTTGGACTGCAAAATCGGGAAAATGGATGATAAAACACTGTTTTACTATGAGGTGACATCAAGGCAGTCGCTTCAGAGTGTGTTTGAACAGCGCTCGATTGGGGCGGAGGCGCTGCGGAAACTGTTTGAACAGCTGCTGGATCTTCTCGAAGAACTGGGGCAGTACCTGCTTGCACCGGACGGCCTCGTTCTGCAGCCGGAGCTGGTTTTTGCAGATGCAAATCTGGAGAACTTTTCCTTCTGTTATCTGCCGGGAAAGCAGGGACACACAGGCTGTTTTCAGAAGCAGATCCGGGAGCTGATGGAATATCTGCTGCCGAAGCTGGATCACCAGGAGCAGGATGCGGTGGTACTCGGGTATGGACTGTATCGGGAGATTTCGGCGGAGATCTTTTCGGTTGAGATGATTCAGGCACTCTTATATCAGACAGGGAAAGAGAAGAAAGAAACGACGGAGCAGGAGGGAAAAGAGCGTCCCAGGGAAGAAAATCCGCCTGTACAGATGGAGGAAACACTTTGGGAAGAACAAGAAGTGGAAGCGGCGGAAAATTTTTTTGTGGAAGCGGAGGAAGAAAAGGATGAGGGACGCTGGAAAAATATTGTGGAAGCAGTGATCTGCATCGGATTTCTGGGAGGTGTGCTGGCACTGCGGTGGACACAGGCCGAAACTGTTTGGTATCTGGTGCTGGGAGGAGCGGCGGCTGTTGTGGGAATTGTAAGTCTGGCATTGGAACTTGCCAGCCGATGGAAAAAGCGGCAGTCGGGAACAGAAACAGGAAGCTATGGGAAGGCCGCAGGAATCCGGAAACAAGGAGAAACAGGAGATGTATTTTCGGAATATCAGAATCGGAAGGGCTTAAAACAGAAAGATGGAACATGGAATCCGAAAAGCGATACAGAACAGCAGGGATGGAAAAGGGATTCCTCAGTCGAAAAAGAGAAAACATGGGAAAAGAATGAAGAACAGGAAAACAGAAAGATGCACAGCCTGATGGAATTGGAGGGGCATGAAGAGGATCTGTTTGGAAAAACGGAACTGCTGACCAGCCCGGAGGATGAGGGAAGGGCATATCTGATTCCGATAGATCCGATTGATCTTCCGCTGATTCCGATTGAACGCGGAAGCACATTGATTGGAAAACTGTCAGCGGCGGCAGATGTAATTCTGCCATACCGTACGGTAAGCCGCCTTCACGCAAAGCTGGTCAGTACAGAAGAGGGAGATTATCTGCTGGATCTGAATTCGCGGAACGGAACAACGGTGAATGGCGTTCCATTGATGGGCGAGACAAAAAAGAAGCTGGAGGATGGAGACGATATCTCATTTGCCGGGAAGAAATACCGGTATAAGGCGGGAGAGAAAAACAGAAATTAGAGAAAAATGACGCATTACACTTTTTCGATTTGGAGAAAGCGCTGGATGCGTTATTTTTAATATGGCAGAATGATCAAAGAAAAAAGTTATGCGAATGAAACAAAAATATTATAGAAAAGAAAATTATGCATAAAATTAAAAAAAGAAATAATGTAAAAAATAATGTCATAAAACGTCGAAAGCCGTCGTGAAGCGTCAATAATTGTCGAAAAACGTTTATCAAAAAAGAAAAAAATTTGACGATTTCTTGCATTTACAAGTGAATTAAATTATAATAAAAAAATAGCACAGATAAGGAAATGATGTAATGGAAGAACAAAGGAAAAACAGTTACGATCCGAACGAAGATATCGTGGACCGTATGTGGAAGAGGTCAAAAAACAGCATCAATCTGGTCATCGTCGTATGCAATATTCTGGTATTCCTTGCAGTCACACTGACCGGAGGGACAGAGAGCTCCAGACATATGATGGACTGCGGTGCGGCGTATGCGCCGCTGATTGAGAGCGGAGAATACTATCGCCTGTTTACGAGTATGTTTCTTCACTTTGGCATCCAGCATCTGATCAACAACATGCTGCTTCTTTTGTTCCTTGGGGATTACCTGGAACGCGCAGTTGGAAAGATCCGTTATCTGGTCATCTATCTGGGCGGCGGACTCGTCGGAAATCTGTGCTCGTATCTGCATGAACTGTCCCTGATGAAAACAGGGGAAGCACCGGCAGTTTCCGCCGGCGCTTCGGGAGCGATTTTTTCTGCTGTCGGAGCGATGCTTGTTCTTCTGGCATTTCGGAAAGGAAGGCTGGAGGATCTCACCTTCCGGAGGATGGCCGTCATGGCTGTCCTTTCGCTGCTGGTCGGATTCCAGTCTTCAAATGTGGACAACTTCGCACACATCGGCGGTTTTCTGGCAGGTGCAGTCCTGATGGCGGTTCTCTATCCGGGAATGGCAAGGATCAGGAAAAGGGGAAAACGACCGTAAAGGTGCTTCCTTCCCCGGGAACGGAAGAAACGGAAATCGTGCCGTCGTGTGCGGTTACAATTTCCTTGCAGATGGCAAGTCCAAGTCCGGTTCCGTTTTTCTTATGTGTGACAAAAAGGTCAAAGAGAGTCGGCAGATCCTCGGCGGGGATTCCGCAGCCAGTGTCCTGCACACGGATGGTCAGAAAGTCACCGTCGAAACAGAGAGAGATTTTGATCGTTCCGCCGGAAGGCATTGCTTCCGCCGCATTTCGGATCAGGTTCAGAAAAAGCTGACGAAATTGCGTGGTATCAAGGGCAAAGCGCGGAATGGCAGATTCCTTGACAAGTTCAATGGAAACCTGTTGTTTTTCGAGGAGAACGCCGGTATCGGCACAGAGATTCTGGAGCAGAAGATAAGGATTCACGTAAGCGCGTACCGCCCGATATGAATGATTATAGCAGGAGAGCTCATCGAGCAGGGAGTTCAGAAAAGCCATATTTTCCTGGATTTTCTGAAAATAGAGATCGTTGGAAAGCTCCGGATGCGCTAAAAGAAGAAGCTGATGAAAGCTGTGGATAACCGCAACAGGATTTCGAACCTCATGTGAAATCCGGGAAATCATAGCGTGACATTCTTCCGATAAGCCCTGTGAATTGGTTGTTGGTTCTTTTGACATAGCCGTATCCTCCTTATGATGCGTAGGTAATGATTTTTGATTAGGCAAAAGTTTAGCATTGAAAAGGGGGAGCGCGCAACAAAAAGCGTTCTGCATTATTTGACATTTTTCGACAAATAGTGAGAAAATAGAGTTGTTCGGAACCGTGCAGAACGGGATTCGGAACAACAGAAGAATTAAAAAAAGTAAAGGAGAAAAAGATCATGGATTGTATTTTTTGTAAATTAGCAAACGGAGAAATTCCAACCGCGACATTGTATGAGGACGATGAGTTCCGTGTCATTCTGGATCAGGGACCGGCAACGAAAGGACATGCGCTGATTCTTCCAAAACAGCATTTTGCAAACATTTATGAAATTCCGGATGAAACCGCAGCGAAAGCAATGATTCTCGGCAAAAAAATGGCGACGGCCATGACGAAAGCGCTTCATTCTGATGGCTTCAATCTGGTACAGAACAATGGTGAGGCAGCAGGACAGACGGTATTCCACTTCCATATGCATCTGATTCCAAGATATGAAGGTGACAATGCCGGTATTGCTGCATGGAAGCAGGGAACTCTCGAGGATGCGGTAAAAGAGCAGATCATTGAGAGCGTGACGGCAGAGCTGAAGGCCTGAGAAAAGGCTGGCAGCAGCCAGAAAAAGAATCAATGACAGACGAACAGGGGCGGAGAACAATGGACAAAAATAACTTTTCAGAAATATATAAAAAGTATGTAATGACAGCCTATTCAGCCGCAATGCAGGTGGTGCACAATGAAGCCGATGCGGATGATATCGCACAGGAAACGATGGTGAAACTGTACCTGAATATTGATGCGCTGGATGAAGACAGAGTAGAAGGCTGGGTCCGTGTCGCTGCAAAGAATCTGGGAATTGATTATCAAAGAAAAGCACAACGTTTTGACTGGAACGAACTGGATGAGGATCTTCGGGCGGAAGAGATGGAACTTCCGACGCTTGCAGAGGAAGAAAAGCAGGAGAGAAATCATTTTTTTCGGGAAGTGATGGATGCACTGAAAGATCATGATGAATCGGGTTATTATATTACGCGTGAAATCAAGGTGCATGAGCGTTCGGAAAAGGAAGTAGCATCCGAAATGGGTATCACCATAGGAAATCTGCGGGTGAAAATGACCCGGACGAAAAAATGGCTTTGCCAGCACTTTGCTGACAAAGCCAGAGAAAGGGGATTTCTGTAGTTACTATTTGCGTTCGCATTCCTGGATCAGGGAAAGGATGCGGCCGATGGAATCGGTGTGGCTGCTCTTCTTCATCGCATTGATGTAGGTCTGACGGTTTTCGTAAACCTCACGGATTGCGGACTGAAGAGTCTGCGCATTCACGGATTCTTCTTCCAGAACTTTACTGTAACCCTGACGCTCAAAGGAACGCGCATTTAAAATCTGGTCTCCGCGGCTGGCATTGGCAGAAAGCGGAATCAGAATGTTTGGTTTTGCCAGAGCACTGATTTCGCAGATCGCATTTGCGCCGGCGCGGGAGATGATCAGATCTGCTGCGGCGAAGAGATCCGGGAGCTCATCTTTGATGTACTCGAACTGAACGTAACCTTCGGTACCATTTAAGGATGCATCCAGTTTATCTTTACCGCAGAGATGAATCACCTGGAAATCTTTCAGAAGTTCTGGTAAAATAGAACGGACCGCATTATTGACAGCGACGGAACCGAGGCTTCCTCCGATGACGAGAATAACCGGTTTTGCGGCATTGAATCCGCAGAACTTCAGGCCTTCCCGTGCATCGCCGGACAGCAGTTCCTGGCGGATTGGCGTTCCGGTCAGAACGGCTTTGTTTTCCGGGAGACATTTAACGGTTTCCGGGAAATTACAGCAGACCTTTGCAGCGGACGGAATACACAGCTTATTTGCCAGGCCAGGCGTCATATCCGATTCATGGATGAGCGCCGGGACTTTACATGCTTTGGCGGCAAGGACAACCGGTACCGAAACGAAGCCGCCTTTGGAGAAGACAACGTTTGGTTTCAGCTTTTTGAGCAGTTTTTTTGCTTCAAAGTAGCCTTTTACGACGCGGAATGGATCGGAAAAGTTTTTCGGATCGAAGTAGCGGCGCAGCTTTCCGGATGAAATTCCGTAATACGGAATGCCGAGATCTTCGATCAGCTTGCGCTCCATACCGTCGTAGGAACCGATATAAGAGATTTTATAACCTGCTTCCTTTAATTTTGGAATCAGGGCAATATTCGGGGTAACATGGCCGGCGGTACCTCCGCCTGTCAGAACAATATGCTTCATGAGAATTCCTCCCTGGAATTTGATAATATCATTTGGCTTTTATTATCCCCTCAAGAAGAAAAAAAGTCAAGAGCGGTTACAACATGGAAAATGCCGAGGAACGGAAGAAGATGAAAAAGATAGAAAAAGAAGAACAGCTGAAAAAGAAACTGGAGCAGACGATGGAAGAAAAAATGGCTGCGGATTCGAAAACGGTGGAAGGGGAATCGGCAGTTGTAAAGGCAGAGGAAGGAAACACAGCAACAGAACAGGAGCCGGAGGCTGCGCCTGCACTTTCAGAGGAAGAACTGAACGCAATGTACGAGCGCTTCCAGCAGCAACTCCAGAAGGAAGGACTCGCGGACGCGGAAGGCAACCCGACAGAAAAAACACTGGAGATCCGCCGCCAGATCGTGGAGAGAAAGGCAGAACGCGAAAAGCAGGCGGAGAGACAGAAGAAGATTGCGAAGAGAGCGAAAACAACAAAACACTGGGTACGGACGGCAAAGGCGGCTGGTGTTGTGTTGGTTGTGGGAGCTTGCGTGTTTGGAGCTAGTATGACGAGCGAGGCGAATCGGATTCGGCTGGCGGAGACGATTAATGGAGTTCGGAATGCTGGAGATGCTACATGGGTAGATAATGGAGAGAAGAGAAAGTATACAGGAGGAAACTTGGACGAAGCTCAAAAACAAATACGAGATACGTTACATCTACCAGTTCCAGAATTTTATTATGTTCCAAAAGGAATGGAATATTATGATTTTACAATAATAGCAGAAACACAGATAGCACTAATAGAATATCAATATAATGAACATATAGTATATTTTCAATTATCATCGAATGAAAATGATTTATCATATGGAAGTTGGAAAGACAAGGAAAAGGTTCAAGTAGAAACTCTTGATGATGTGATAGAAGTAGAAATGGGAACAATTTCTGAAAATAATGAAGAAAATTATTATGCGACTTGGAAATATAAAGATGCATATTATCAATTAAGTGGACAGATAGAGAAGGAAGAATTGATAAAAATTTTAAATGAAATGCAGTATAATCTGTAATTATTTGAGAAATTAAACGTATTTATTATGTAGATGAGGACGAGGGGAAAGAGGAAGTATGAAAAAGGTTATTAATTTGAAAAGCTTACTCTTTTGCGCTATGCTCGTTGTAACGATGTCATTAAATACAGTGAATGCACAAGCGGGGGCATTGGACTATTTAGGACGTGTAATCGATGGATCAGAGTTAACAAATGAAACAGAATCAATTGGAAATTACCAGAGCGTAGCAAGAAGTACTTATTTGCATCAAGGATTTGTAAGGATTACAAATAATGGAAATGGTTATATTGGAATTTCTGGCGGAACACAATGCAATGTTAGTTGCAACACAGTAAAATTAAATGTATATTTAGAACGTTCAAGTGGACCAGAAGATTTTTATAGTTATCAAAAATGGCAGTGTGTAGATTATAATACGAATTCTTTATATATGGGTAAAGAAATTAAAGTTGAAAAGGGATATTATTACCGTTTACGTGGATATCATTCCTGCACTAAGAATGGTGTCACTGAAAATGGTGGAAGTTCAACAAATGGTATTTATATCGGTTAACAAAATATTTATATAACCAATAACCATTAAAATACGAGCAAATAAAGTGTTATTATATAAGCGCAAGAGAGGAAGCGTAAATAAACGGAAACAATTTTTAACCCAGTAGTTCCACCACGCTCCCTCACCCCTAAGAAAAAAAGCGGGGCCAGTCCCCTATAGAAACCTTATAACAATGAATATATTAAGACGAAAACGCAGATCTTTCAGGATTTTCAACGCGTCGAAATTCCTTTTTCCAACCACAACACAGATCTGAGTCATCATGTGTTACTATGTTCAGCGTGTGAGTGATCATACGGAACATCGGCTGGCCCCGATAAGTGAGGCATCGGTATTACTGCAGGAATACCGGTGCCTCTTTTCTATGCACTTCCGGCGGCCGATGCCCATAATTGAACAAAAATATCAAGATTGTTGTGCAATCTGCCTTAAAATTCCGTTGGAATCTGCCAGATATTATGCTATAATAATCAAAAAAGAGAGAATAAGCATAAAATACAAAAGGAATTTCAGATTATTTTCGCGGACAACGCGTCAAAGACCATGCTGGCATGAGAACTTGACGACTGCCGCGATAACGGGCCAAACGCATAACGCGTGATTTGACCCGCAGTGACAACATTTTGTCCCCGAACAAAACGGGAGAACAGGAGGCATCTTATGCGTCTTACATTTCTTGGAGCAACACATGAAGTGACGGGCAGTTGTTATTATCTGGAGGCTGCCGGAAAGAAGTTTTTAGTGGACTGCGGTATGGAGCAGGGACCGAATATTTATGAAAACAAGCCGATTCCGGTCCCGGCATCCCAGCTTGATTTTGTATTGATCACGCACGCGCACATCGATCACACCGGAAATCTGCCGCTGTTGTATGCGCACGGCTTCCGCGGCCCAATCTATATGACTCCGGCGACGGTAGCGCTTTCGGACATCATGCTCCGGGACAGCGCACACATTCAGCTTGCCGAGGCCGAGTGGCGGAACCGCAAGAACCGCCGGGCGGGAAAAGAAGATTACGTCACACCATACACAATGGAGGACGCCCTCGGCGTGATCCGCTTGCTGGAGGGCATTCCGTATCATCAGCGTGTGACACTATCGGACGGCATTCAGATCCGTTTCCTCGATGCCGGTCATCTGCTCGGTTCCGCATCCATTGAGCTGTGGCTGACAGAGGACGGTGTGACGAAAAAACTGCTCTTCTCCGGCGATATCGGAAATATCCATCAGCCGCTGATCAACGACCCGGAGTACCCGGAGAGCGCTGATTACGTGATTATGGAATCCACCTACGGTGACCGGAGCCACGGTCCGAAACCGGATTATGTACCGGAGCTGGCAAAAATCATTCAGGAAACGCTCGACCGCGGCGGCAACCTCGTGATCCCGTCGTTTGCTGTTGGAAGAACGCAGGAGATGCTGTACTTTATTCGTGAAATTAAGGCAGAACATCTGGTTCACGGCCACGGCGAATTCCCGGTTTACGTGGACAGTCCGCTTGCCGTTGAGGCAACCAATATTTTCCGCGATCATCAGAAAGAGTGCTACGATTCCGATGCGGCTGCGCTCCTTGCGCAGGGCATTAATCCGATTCTGTTTCCGGGCTTAAAGCTCTCGATTACATCCGATGAGTCGAAAGCCATCAACTTCAACGAAACCCCGAAGGTCATCATATCCGCAAGCGGCATGTGCGATGCAGGCCGAATCAAGCATCATCTGAAGCACAACCTCTGGCGGCAGGAGAGCACGGTTCTCTTCGTCGGCTATCAGGCCGTCGGTACACTGGGACGGGCGCTGATCGGAGGCGCGAAGGAGGTGAAACTGTTCCAGGAAGAGGTTCATGTGAACGCGCACATCATCCAGTTTCCGGGCATGAGCGGCCACGCAGATCAGGAAGGACTGCTCAAATGGGCGGGCAGTCTGCAGGCAAAACCGGACCGCGTTTTCGTAACGCACGGCGAAGATAAAGTGACGGAAATTTTTGCAGAAAAACTGTGGGACGAATTCCGCTACCCGGCGATGGCTCCGTTCTCCGGCACGGTATTTGACCTGAAAGAAAATGAATTCATCGAAAAAACCGTTGGCATTCCGATCCAGAAGGAAACAACGGCAAACGCAGGAACACTGCGCACGAGAAGCAGCGGAAATGCCGTCTTCGATCGTCTCGTTGCGGCTGGTCAGCGGCTGCTCACCGTCATTACAAGAAACAAAGGCGGTGCTAACAAAGACCTTTCGAAATTTGCCGATCAGATCAACAGTCTCTGCGACAAATGGGACAGATAAAGCAGTCCGGTGGCTGGAAGAAAGACTGTGCTATTAATATAGAAGAAAAACCGGAAGAAAGCAGGCGGCAGGGAAGCTGTGCTGCATCAGAAAAGAAAAAACAGAAGTGGATAAATTACAAACTCCCCGGGGTGAGCATTCCCCGGGGAGTTATTATAATAAAAAAGAGCAAGCGTAAAAAAAGTTATTTCTGGATAGCCTGTTCCAGCGCTTTTGCAAGCTGGTCTGGACATGATGTTCCGCGTCCGTTGCAGTCGATGCCTTTCATGCGGGAGATGGCTTCGTTTACGTCCATGCCCTCAACGAGTCTTGCAACACCCTGTGTGTTTCCGTTGCATCCGCCTACGAACTGTACGTTGTGTACTTTACCGTCTTCTACCTCAAACAGAATTTTTCTGGAACAGGTACCTTTTGTTGTATATTCCATCGATAAGATCCTCCTTTGTGAATAAAAAATTAGAACATTATCGTGAACTTCAGCCACGATAATTCTTCGGTTCCTGCTATTATATCATAGATTACGAAAACAGCAAAGAAAAAAGATACCACAGATCCAAAATTTATTGTATACTGTAACAGGAATTACAAAGAAACCAGAAGGAAAAGAAAATGGACTCCCGGAGTTTTCCGTTCTTACTTTAGCGGCTGACCGCTGACAAAAATGATTTCATAAAAGCAAGAACAGAAAGAATCGGAGAGTACATGTAAAGTTATTGGAGGATATCATAAACATGAAGTTAATCGGAATTATCGGTGCAATGGAAGTTGAAGTTGCAAGCTTAAAGGAAATGATGACGGATGTTACAATCCGCACGAAAGCATCCATGGAGTTCAACCACGGTTACCTGAACGGAAAAGAAGTGGTTGTTGTGCGCAGCGGAATCGGCAAAGTAAATGCCGGTATCTGCACCCAGATTCTTGTAGATGATTACGGCGTGGACTGTGTCATCAACACCGGAATTGCAGGCTCCCTGCGGAATGAAATCAACATCGGCGATATCGTCATTTCGACCGATGCTGTTCAGCACGACATGGATGTGCGCATCTTCGGATACCCGCTCGGCGAGATTCCGCAGATGGGTGTTTTAAGTTTCCCGGCAGACGAGCACCTCGCAGAGGTGGCAGAGGAAGTCTGCAAGGAAGTCAATCCGGAAATCCAGGTATTCCGCGGACGCGTGGTCAGCGGTGACCAGTTTATTTCCAGCAAAGAAGTGAAAAACCATCTGATCGAGGAATTCAACGGTTCCTGCGCCGAGATGGAGGGCGCTGCGATTGCGCAGGGCGCTTATCTGAACAAGATTCCATACGTCGTACTCCGCGCCATCTCCGACAAAGCAGACGACAGCGCAACGATGGACTACCCGACCTTTGAGAGTGAGGCAGCCCGCCACTGTGTCAACCTGCTGCAGGAAATGGTAAAACGTCTGTAATCTAAAAAAAGCAGGAAGAAAAAATCGACAAACGGGCAGGCGAAAACCAGCGAAACCAGGCGAACCGGCACGAAAGCAGTCCCCTGAAGGAACGAAAAATAAAAATTCACGCGAAAAAGCACAGAATCACAAAGAATTTGACGAACGTTTTTTGTTTCCAAATTTTTCCGGCGGTGCTATACTGTGGCACATCGGAACAAGAAGATTCTCACTACGGATTGCTCAGCAGTAAAACACTTGCTGTTTTGCTGCGTAAGAAAGTGATTCAGGTGTGAGCAGCCCTACTTTTGCGAAGCAAAATTTTCAATGAGGGCTGCGAATGTTACAGTTCACAGGTACCTGGGAACTGTAACACGTCTCCACTGCCGATATGCCTGCGGAAGAATCCTGTGCGCGCAAATTCTGCCGCGGCATCCGCCGATGCACCGCAACGGAACGGGAGCACCGGCATATGATCATGACAGGCAAATTCAAAAATCATCAGGGGGAATAAGAATGCTGGAGTTTTGTGTGAAACAAAATGTGTTCTTATACGCAATGATAGCAGCAGGAATCGCCGGTGTGTGGTGCCTGTTCTGGAATAACCGTTTCTACACCCGGGCCATCCGCGATCTCGGAAGGCTGAAGGAACCAAAGTCGAAATGGACCAGGTCGGTGCTGGAAACGTGTCAGAGAAAAGCGCATCCCTTTTCGAATGCCGGGGCGTTTATGCGCAGCCAGATTGCACAGGGCAGGTCAGCGGGAATGGCAGTCCCGACGCTTCTGCGCGGAAGCCAGAATATGATCCTCACGGTTCTGGCGCTGTCGATTCTTTCGCTGTGGGCGATCTACCGATACCGTTATGGAGAGGCGGAGCTGATGCGCTACCTCGGAACGGGCATCGCGCTCGCCGGATGCCTTGTCTTTTTCCGGCTCTGTCTGGATTTCGGCGGAAAAGAGGAAATTCTGCTGAACGGCTGGACAGACTATCTGGAAAATGAGTTTGCAGCGACGAAACAGAGTGCGGTGCTGGAAACCGTACAGCAGACCGAACGGCAGCCGGTGCAGGCGGAAACCATGGCACAGGCAGGAACCGGAGCGGCGAAAGCAAAAGCGCAGACTGCGGGAAGCGAGTCCGCCAAAGAGAGGAATGAACTGTTCGCAGATCCGGAAAAAGAAGCGAGGATTTCGAAAGTCAGGGAGGGCATCCGCCAGACCGCCGCGGCCGAGAGCAGGTTTGCCGGAATGCTGACGCCAGAGGAAGAGAAGCTGATGAGGGAGATTATCAGCGAATACGTGTAAATACCAGGGGATCAGGCCGGGGAGCATGGCATATCGACATGACCATATTTCCGAATCGGCAGTCCGCAGGTATCTAAGATAAAAATATTTCAGGCAGTGCCGTCTTTCAAAACAGACAGGCGGCACTGCTTTCCCGGATAAAGCAGAATCATCATCTGCAAAAGGAGGAACCAACATGAGACTTGTAATTCTTGAGGCAGAGTCACTGGGAAAGGACATGGATCTGTCCGGCTTTTCCCGTTTTGGAGAAGTGACAGTATATGAAAAAACAACGGAGGAGGAATGCCCGGAGCGTGTGCGGGAGGCGGATATTGTCATCTGCAACAAGGTGCGCATGTGCAGCCGCACCCTGTCCGGCGCGGAGAACCTGAAACTGATCTGCGTCACCGCAACCGGCATCAACAACATCGATCTCGATTATGTGAAGCGCCACAACATCGCCGTGACGAACGTCGCCGGCTATTCCACCGTCAGCGTGGCCCAGCACACCTTTGCGATGTACTTCTATCTGGCAGAAAAACTCCGTTATTACGATGATTACGTAAAAAACGGCAGCTACGCCGCCAGCAGCCTTTTCACCTGCATGGACAGACCGTTCACCGAGCTGGAGGGCAAGACGTGGGGCATCATCGGCCTTGGCGCGATCGGCAGAAAAGTGGCTTCGATTGCACAGGCATTCGGCTGCCGTGTGATCTATTACTCCACCTCCGGTGCACACGACGATCCGGACTACGAGCGGGTCGATCTCTATCGTCTGCTGAAGGATTCTGATGTGGTTTCCATCCACGCCCCGTTAAATGAGGCGACCGAGAACCTGATGAATATCGAAACGTTTGCCAACATGAAGCGGAACGCAATTCTGATCAACGTCGGCCGCGGCTCGATCGTGAATGAGCGTGACCTCTGCTGTGCCCTGCGCGAGGGCCTGATCGCCGGAGCAGCGCTCGATGTACTTTCCAGCGAGCCGATCCGCAGTGACAGTCCGTTGCTGAAAATGGCGGACGATGACCGCCTGTACATTACGCCGCACATCGCCTGGGCATCGAAGGAAGCCCGCACGCGCCTGATCGGACTGGTGCAGAAAAATATTGCTTCGTACCTGGAAGGCGGCATGGAAAACCGCGTGGTATAAAAGGGGTACAAAGCCAGGGACAAAATACATAAAAAGAGCCGGACATCCGACGGAACCGCAGAGGGGACTGTAAGAACAGCCACTCCCAAGTTCCGCCGGATGCCCGGCTTTTGCATTTGCTTTATTACTGCAAAAACGAGAGAACATTATTCCTCTGTAATCTGAATTTCCAGATAATCAAACTCCAGCGATTCAATAAAATTATCCTGTGTGAACCGCGTTTTCGATCTCCGTTTAAACTCCGAAATATTCGTATCGAGCCAGATCGGCTTCGCCAGATTCCAGGCATCACAGATTTCATCGAGCGCACGGAAGACCTTGTGCGTTCTGGTATCCTCATCGTCGATGCAGACGGTAAGATCCTGAAGAACATGATTGTTTTCCACTAATTTTCCCCACATCTGAAACATATTAAAAATCCTCCTGAAAAGTACAAAGTGAACAGTGCATTTGGAACGACCGTGTTAATCGCTGGTAACGGTATGCAGTTCTTTAAAATCCTTCGGCGAGATCCCGTACTCTTTTTTAAACGCGCGGTAAAAACTCGAATAGTCGTGAAATCCGAACAGCAGATACACCTTCGTGACCGGTACATCGCCGAGCAGCGCTTCACGGCACCTTGCCAGCCGCTTTTTGGAAATGTACTGGTGGATCGACATGCCGATTTCATCCTTGAAAACGTGTGCAATGTGATATTTGCTCACAAAAAGTTCCGCCGCCAGCCGTTCGAGCGACAGATCCTCGGACAGGTGCTCATCAATATAGAAACAGAGCTGTTCATACAGCGAGAGCTGTGCTTTCCGGGTGAGCGGGTGATGCTGCTCATACACCGTTCGGTTGATCTGCATCAGCAGGTCGCTGACGTAGAGAAAAATCTGCGTCTCTTTTCCAAAATGATCGGACCGCATTTCTTCGATCAGGCGGATGGTGCGGTACTGGATCGTGTTGAACTCGACGGAATCGAGCGGGAACAGATATTTCTGATTTTCGGCAGCGTATTCCATCAGGTAAACGTAGTCGGCGGAACGGGCGCAGAGCTGCTCTGCAAAAGCGGCGCTGACCCAGAACACAAAGCGGCGGTACGGCACAGACAGGTCGTGCATCACCAGATGATGCGGTACGCCGGGCGGAATCAGAAGAAGATCGCCGGGCGTCGGTGTGTAGAGCACTCCGTCGATTTCCAGTGAGATCGCCCCTTCGAGAAAGAGATAGAACTCATAATGCGTATGCGTATGTTCTTTTACGCCGGGCACATCGTCGGTGCTGTAATAGTATAACTCAAACGTATCCGAAATCATGTACTGCCGGGTGGCAAATTTCGTCTGCAGTTTTTCTTTCATAATAAAAGCATCCTTGCAAAAAAATGATATTTTTGAACCATAACAACAATTCCCAGCATATCACAAAACAGCAAGTTTTACAATGTATTCGGCAATTCGCACAATAGAAAAAAACAACTTGTCCGGTTATGATACAAGGGAATAAAATAAAAACAGAATGCAGAATAAATTTCAGATAAAGATCAAAACGGAGGAACAGCTATCATGAATCAGATTCTCGAACAGCTTGGAACATACGGCATTGTGCCGGTTGTCGTTTTACAGGATGCAGCAAAAGCAGAGCCGCTTGCCAAAGCTCTCTGCAAGGGCGGACTTGCCTGCGCCGAGGTGACCTTCCGCACCGATGCGGCAGAAGAATCCATCCGCATTATGAGCGAAAAATTCCCGGAGATGCTGGTGGGAGCCGGAACTGTGCTCACAACCGAGCAGGCGGACCGCGCCGTGAAAGCCGGAGCAAAATTTATCGTCAGCCCGGGCCTCAACCCGGAGGTAGTAAAATGGTGCCAGGCACACGAAGTACCAGTGATCCCGGGCATCGTGACCCCGACTGAGATGGCGCAGGCAATCGGTCTTGGGCTCACCATGGTGAAATTCTTTCCGGCAGAACCGGCAGGCGGACTGAAATACATCCGTGCCATCGCAGCACCGTACACCATGATGAAATTCATGCCGACCGGCGGCATCAACCCGCAGAATGTAAGAGAATACCTGGCATACGACCGCATCGCAGCATGCGGCGGAAGCTGGATGGTAAAAAATACGATGATTGAAAACAACGAATTCGACCGCATTGAAGAGCTGGTGAAAGAGGCGGTTGAGATCGTAAAGGAAAGCCGGACGTGACGACATCCTTCCCGCAGCCGCTGGGCACCGACCGTTGACCTCGAGCGTGATCCGAGATGGGGAAGAAACGAGGAGGGCTACGGCGAGAACCCTGTGCTGACCGGAAAAATGGCCGGCGCTTACATCGAGGGAATGCAGGGCGACGATCCAAAATATCTGCGCTGTGCATCAACCCTGAAACACTTCTATGGAAACAACACCGAGGTCGGCCGCGGCTGGAAGAACTCTTCGATTGACCCGCGGAATAAATATGAGCTGTATCTCGAGCCGTTCCGCAGATGTATTGAGGAGAGCGGTGCAGAGGGCATCATGACGGCGTACAACAGAATCAACGGCACCGTCGGCGGAATGGTCCGGGAAAACATGGAAATCTCGGAATCCGTCATCATGAAACAGGCGGACCAGAAGATGTATGAAAATAAAAAAAGTTCACGGTGAATCGCCGCAATGGATTGTCCCCGCGGGTCTTTTCGTGGTACAATGAAACATAACCGATAAAAAGAAAAACGAGGGCAGAACATGAACGAATTATATGAAATGATTGAAAAGAAAATCAAAGAATCCGGCTATCCGCGGCCGATTTCGGGAAGCGATGTTTACGATGACATCTGCGACCAGATCGAGGGAAAAGAGAACGGTTCCTATGTGGTATTATCGAAATTTGATGATGATGTGATTTTCGAGTACCACATCACGGTGATGGATGATGAATTCAACCTCGGCGTGCTGACGATGCGCACCCCGGAGGGCGTGTTTGAGGCTGATTTTGACCAGTAAAAGAGAAAAGAAAGAGGTTGTTACTTATGCCGAATGTTGAAAAAATCACAAAACAGACGGAAAATCCGTTCGTAAATCTTTACCTGGTGGAAGGGACAAACAAAGTAAACCATCACTTCCGCTATTACGTGGCTTCCCGCGCAAAATCCATCGAGCAGATGAAGATCAAAACAAGGAAAAATACGCCGGACGGTGTGCTGATGTACAGTCTGTACGGGGAAAAACGCGACAAAATTGTCCTGGTGCGCCAGTACCGCGTTTCCATTGATGACTACATCTACGAATTCCCGGCAGGCCTGGTGGAACCGGGCGAGGAGTTCCATGAGGCTGCCGTGCGCGAGATGCATGAGGAGACCGGTCTTACGTTTCACCCGTTGAAAGTAGATCCCTGCTACGAGAAACCGTTCTTCACCACAATCGGCCTGACCGATGAAGCATGCTCTGCCGTTTACGGCTGGTGCGAGGGCGAGATCAGCCGCAAATACCTCGAAGAGAGCGAAGTGATCGAAGTTGTCCTTGCTGACCGCGAGGAGGCAAAGAGAATCTTAAAGGAAGAAAATGTAGCAATTATGTGTTCTTATCATCTGATGCATTTTATTCATGATGAGGAGCCGTTTGCATTCCTGAAATAAGTGGAGGGGAGCCAGAAAAACACAACCCCTGGAAGTTCTTAGCACGAACTGCCAGGGGTTGTGTTTTTCTGACTCCCATTTACGTTGTGGGGGACGGGAGGGTGAGGACTCAGGTGTAGTATTGGGCCTGGGTTTCGTAAAGATTGGCGTAGATGCCGTGGTTTGCGAGGAGGGTGTCGTGGGTTCCGTCTTCGGCGATGCGGCCGTGGTCGAGGACGATGATGCGGTCGCAGAATTTGCAGCTGCTCATGCGGTGGGAGATGTAGACAGCGGTTTTGCCGGCGGTCATCTGGCTGAACTGTTCGTAGATTTCAGCCTCAGCGATCGGGTCGAGGGCTGCGGTCGGCTCGTCGAGGATGACGAACGGGGCATCCTTGTAGAGGGCGCGGGCGATGGCGGTGCGCTGGGCCTCGCCGCCGGAAAGGTCGACACCGGAGCCGTTGTTGTTGTAAAGGCGGGTGCGGACGCCCTGCGGGAGTTGCTGTACACGGTCGGTGAGACCGACTTTTGCAAGAGAGGATTGCAAAGCAGCTTCATCAATCTCGGTTCCGGCGGCGATGTTTTCGTCGAGCGGGAGGGAAAACAGGTGGAAATCCTGGAAAACGACGGAGAATGCCTGCGTGTACTCTTTGTAGCTATATTTGCGGATGTCAATGCCATTCAGGGTGATGTAACCTGAAGTTGGCTCATACAGGCGGCAGAGCAGCTTGATGAGTGTTGTCTTTCCGGCTCCGTTACGGCCAACGAGGGCGGTTTTTTCGCCGACGGCAAAGGACAGTGTCACATGTTCGAGTACCGGAATATTCGTACCGGGATAAGAGAATGAGACATCGTGGAATGCAAATTCGTACTGGCCGTCGTCGCGTTTCTCAATCGGCAGTGTACCGTCGTAGGCCATAGACGGCTGCGCAATGAAATCCTCATAGGTCGAGAGATAGGAATTGATATAGTCGAACTCCGATCCGGTTGCGAGAAATGTCTGAAGATCACTCATGGCGCGTGTCACGGAACCGGCATACAGAAGAACATCCCCAATGGGGAGAACGCCGTACAGAGCCCTGGCGCCGATCACAAGGTACGCAGCGAAATTGGAAAGGAGCGAAAGCAGCGCGTTTTTTCCGTCTGTGATGGCGGAGAAGCGGGCGAAGTCGAGGTACATCGGCAGAAAGTGTTCCATGGCTTTTCCAAACTGTACGTCGAGAAAATGATCGAGATGACCGATGCGGATATCGTCCGCGCGCCGTTCTTCAAGCATCACATTAACGAGATAATTGGCAACCGAGTTGGAATGGTCGTTGCCCTGGTTCAGCTCTATCTTTTTCTGCGTACTCCTGCGGTTGATGCGGGAGGAAAGTGCAAGCTGCACACCACAGAGCAGGAGCAGTGCAAGCATCGAAAACGACGAGGTGAAAAAGTTATTCCTGCTGCTGTCGGACAGAAGAAACAGACGGAGCAGGAAAAACAGGGCATAGAGAACCGAGAGCAGGGAAGTGATCAGCGTATGAATGACAATGAGCTGGTCACCCACATTTCCCGATCCCATGGAGGAGACGTTGGTGCGCCGGATGGCATCCATCGTCTCTGTTTTTTCGAATTTCTCAAACTCCAGCTCCAGCGCCTTTGCGGTGATTTTCTGTTCCGTGCGTGCAAGACAGAGTTCTTTTTGGCCGTCGAGATACTGACGGCAGATTTTTTCAAACAATCCCAGCCCATACTGCGTAAGCAGAAAGACGACAACAGTATACAGACAGGCGCGGTACGACTTTGCAAGCAGTAAATTCAAAATTCGCGCCGAGAAAAACAAGGAGAGATACGGCAGCGTTGCAGCTGCAAAAGCGCTTCCGAGAAGCCAGAACAGCACGCGGTGATTGCCCTGGCTCACCATAGTTAAAAAGCGGCAGATGGCATGAAACCGTTCTTTCATTTTCATCAGATATCTTCCTCCGTTTCCTGATAATACTGGCTCTGCACCTCAAACATATGCGCATACGATCCGCCAAGGGCAATCAGCTCATCGTGGGTTCCGCATTCTTTGATCTTTCCGTTTTCGAGAAACAGGATCGTATCGCAGAAGCGTGTCGATGCAAGACGGTGCGAGATGAAAAGCGCAGTCTTATTTTTCAGCAGTGTGCTGTAGGTTTCGTACATTTTATTTTCCGAGATTGCATCGAGCGCAGCCGTCGGCTCATCGAGCAGGAGCAGATGGCAATTTTTATAGAGTGCCCGCGCCATCATCAGTTTTTGCATTTCACCGCCGGAAAGCGTAATGCCGTCGTCCGCCATATCCTTGCCAAGATAGGTTTCTTCTTTCTGCGGCAGACTTGCAATTTTTTCCCAGAGTCCGGCGCGGATGAGTGCTTCTCGGCAACGGTTACGATCGGTCTCTTCCAGTGGGGAGCAGCTCACATTTTCTGCAATCGAAAACGAGAGTGCAAACGGGTCCTGAAAGACCGCCGCGATTGCTTTGTAATACTGTGCCGGATTCAGACTGCCAAGGGGAATGCCGTTGATGGTGATATTCCCTTCCGTTGGCTGATATAGCCCGCAGATCAGCTTGACAATGGTGGATTTTCCGGCGCCGTTGATGCCGACAAGTGCCGTATGCTCGCCCGCATGGAGTGTAAAACTGACATCATCGAGGATCCTTTTATCGCCGCCCGGATGGGAAAACGAGACGTGGGAAAAGCAGATTTCCAGCGGTTTTTCCTCCGCAAGTTCCGGCCGGAACGGCAGCGTGTGGCCTGCAGGGAACGGGAGATCGAAGAATTCCCGCAGCCAGCGGATCTGCTCGAGACAGAGCACGGATTTGGAGAGCGCGGCGGTGATCTCGTTAAAATATGAAGAAAAACCGGAGACGGCACCGAGCGCAAGCACAAAGCCGGATACGGTCATCGTGCCGTGGGATAGACGGTAAATCAGAAAGCCATAGCAGATTCCGTCGCGCAGAAGCTGTAGTGTAAGTGTCAGCAGATCATTTGCAAAGTAGGCGCTGCGGATGCGGAACAGAATTTTCTGATACCGCTTGTTGAGCTGGCGATAAACACCATCGAGCCATCCGTTCAGCTGATACAGACGGATATCCTTTCCGGCGGATGTGTTGTACGACTGTTTCTGGAAATAGCGCTGCGATACTTCAATTTCAGACAGATCGTCTCTGCGGCGGACTTCGTAAGAAGCCGCGCGGCGGTAGCTGAGAAACTGCAGAACCGAGAGCACAAGCAGCAGAAGAATGATAGCCGGATGGACGGTTCCGATCAGTCCTGCGTAGAGAATCAGCCCAAGAAACGAAGAATAAATTGTGACATCGTATCGGAACATGCCTTCCACGCCGACCCAGTTGCTGCAGGTGGCTCCGACGGCTTTTTCGGCGAGCTGCAGCGTTTTTGGTTCTGTCAGAACCGCATAATCTATCTGCATGAAATGACAGAGAAGGCGGCGCGTAAAAAAGCCGGTCCGGAATTCGGTATACTGCCAGGCGTTCCGCGATTGCAGAAAGGTGTGGCTGACAAAAACAACGGCATAGCAAAGAAAGAGAACGAGCGTTCCAAGTGCAAATCCGGAAAAGCCGCTGCTCTGTTCCAGAAACAGGAGAATCCCGGCAGGAAGCAGAATCCCGAAAAAGCCGGTGAGCACCTGTGAGACGATTTCGAGTGCCTGAAAGAGAAACGGCTTTTTGCTGTAATGCCACAGCTCCCGATGAATATAAATGTAGTTAGACCATAATGAATACATAAAGACCTCCTCTGTCACATGTCTTTCGTGAACTGTAGTTATCCTACCATATTCATGCAAAACACGGGGGAAAAGTACGTAAATGGAACAAAAAAGAACGCGAACAGCAAAAAAAGTGTTCACGTTCTGCAAAATTTTTCTGTAGAATCATCGGACAAAATCAAAAAATTCTGGAAAGAGCTTTTTACAGCGGCAGCATAATCTCCGTCACGAAAACGCCGGGCTCGTTCTGCCGGTTGATATATCCTTCGTACTTTTCCACAACAAGATTGATCCGTTTCAGCCCATGCCCGTGATTTCCGCGCTTCGTGGTGATATACTCGCTGTCCAGCTTCCGCACAGTATCCTTTGTTGCATTCGTAACGGAAATATACAGCTGGTTTTTCAGCACACCAATATAAAGCCGGATATAGGGATCCGCAAGGCCCTCGCATGCTTCCACCGCATTGTCAATCAGATTTCCGATCAGCGCGCAGAGATCAATATCACTCACCGTAAGATTGGCCGGGCAGGCTGCCTTGTAATCCACGCGGATGCCGTTCTTTTCGGCGAGTGAAATTTTGGAATTTAAAATCGCATCGAGATTCACATTCCCCGAGTCGCAGAGCTGGTTGACCTGATCGAGATCATTTTCGAGCAGCCCGAGATATTCCTGCAGCTTATCATACTGTCCCATCTCAACATATGCCTTCATTGACTGCAGATGATTGTGGTAATCATGGCGCCAGCCGCGCATTGTCAGATAGATATTCTGCACTTCCTCGACCTGGCGGGCGAGAAGCTGGTTCTGGTATTCGATATTTTTGCGTTCCAGATAATGGGATAAAAATGGAATGTGCGCCATGAAACATCACCTCGGTTCGTTCGGAATTGGAAATTAAAAAATGCAAAACCTTTAAAACGCATTCGGCCGGTAAAACTGCAGGAACGCATGGTTGAGTGATGCATAGCATCCGCGGCTGACCGGAATTTTTGTTCCGTCCGACAAGAGACATTCCGTCCGCGTGATCCGCTCCACATGAGCGAGATTCACAAGATAACTCCGGTGTGCGGCCGCAAAACATTCTCCTGTCCCACCAGAAGCCTGCCATGCGGCGGAAAGCTCTTCGCGGAACTCCGACAGATTTTTCTTAAACGTTTCCGTGCCGGCGGCCGTATGCAGCGTCAGATAATGATTATCGGACTCCACAAAAAGCAGGTCAGAGAGAAACAGCTTCTGCGTCTCTCCGCCAAGTGAAAGCAGCAGATGCGGCTTTTCCTGTCCGCGCATCGCCTGCAGTTCGTCGAGCAGCGGAAACAGTGTGTCTTCCGTCACCGGCTTTAAGAGATACCGGAACGCCTGCACCTCATATCCTTCGAAAACATATTCTTTATGATTCGTCAGAAAGAGAATCGGCACCTCACTGTCCGTTTCACGGATTTTCCGCGCCAGCGCCATGCCGTCCATTCCGCCGAGATCAATATCGAGAAAAATGAGATCAAACGGATACGAGCCGGGATACTGGAACAGAAAAGCGGCGGAGTCTGAAAAGGCTTCCACGGTCAGAGGAAGCCTTTTTCGCTCCGCAAAGGTGCGGAGCAGCAGTTCCATCCGGGAACGCTGCGCCGGTTCATCTTCGCAGTAAGCAATTCTCATGTTATTCACCCAAACATTTTTTGAAGAAGTTATCGTAAACGGTAATCATTTCCTCGGTCCAGAATGCGGCACCGCCGTGGTCTGCGCCGCGAAGAAGATACAGCTGTACATCTTTTCCGGCATCCTTTAATGCGTGGTAGAGATCGACACTCTGCTGGCAGAACACCATCGTGTCCTTGGTGCCGTGTGCGATCAGCATCGGCGGGAAATCCTCGTTCACGTATGTTTTGGAGCAGGCTGCCTTAGCCTCCTCAAGATGCTCGGTGATGTCATAGCCCATCAGCATGCCCTCCGGGCTGTCTGGTTTCTGATGGTTCAGCGTTATCGGATAGCCGTACGGCAGTGTCACATCAACAGCTCCGTACAGATCGATAATACCGCATACCTCGCAGCTTTCCTCATTGATCGGCTCGTCAAGTTTTCCGCTCTTTGCGGTCATGCCGGCAACGGAAGAAACCTGTCCGCCGGAAGAATCTCCCATCAGGAACATCTGCGATGGATTCAGCTTGTATTCCTCCGCATGCGCACGCAGAAAACGTACCGCATTTTTTGCGTCGATGATCTGCGCTGGGAAATGTGCGATTCCGCTGTGACGGTATTCGACGATTGCAACAACGTAGCCGCGCTGCGCCAGACGGGCGATCATGCCGACCTTCTGGTAGACATACTGTTTCATCCAGGCGGATCCCTGAATAAATGTGATGCACGGCCAGGTGCGCTCCGGGTGCGCCATCTGGAATGGTGTGAAAATTTCCAGATGAAGATTGTGCGCCTCGTCGTAGACAACTTCATGCGCATAGCGGATCTCAATTTCCTCTCCGGTCACCGGAATTTCCACGGCGCCGTCTACCGCGTCTGTGTAGTCCGGCATTGTCTCATACGTGTAGTTTGATGGTTCAATGATCATGTGTAAAAACCTCCTTTTTCTAAAACCCCTTTTTCGGTCCGAAACAGCAATCCACAGGATTTACAATTTCTTCGACTCCTCATATGATTTTAACTCGGAAAGCGCCTCACCTGCAAGTGGATACAGTGCAATAATGTTGAAAATTGTCATCAGCCCGATGCCGACATCACCAAGATCCCACACAAAAGTGTATGCGGCAATACCGCCGATAAACAGCATTACAAGTGCAAGAACCTTGTAAGCGGTCTGGAAACACCACTTGTCACCGAACAGGTAGGCAACGTTGCTTCTGGCATAGAACAAAATGCCGAGGAACGTGGAAAAGCTGAACAAAAACAGCGTAAGTGCAATGAAAATCACACCGAATTTTCCCAGATGATACTGCATGGCGGTCTGCAAGAGATCCATGCCGGAAAGGCCATTAATCAGATCCTTTGGTGCAAGCAGCATAATCATTGCGGTGCAGCTGCAGATGACGATTGTGTCAACAAAAACGCCGAGCGCCTGTACAAGGCCTGCTTTGGCCGGGCGGTCACATTCTGCGGCGGCAGCGGCGCATGGAGCGGAGCCGGAACCGGCTTCATTCGAAAACAGACCACGCTTTACACCGTTCATCAGAACAGCACCAAAACCGCCGGCTGCCATCTGACGAAGTCCGAAGGCTTCCTCAAAAATGCGTGCAAACACAGAAGGAATCTGACGGAGGTTGACTGCGATGATAAACAGTGTGATAAAGAAATAGCAGACTGCCATGACAGGAACTATAAAATCCAGCACCTTTACGGTTGCATTTTTCCGCAGTACGATGATTGCAGAAAGAATCACCAGCATGATACTGGTGTAAAGCGGCGGAATGGAAAATGCATTTTTAAAAGAAGAAGCCACGGAGTTGCTGATTACCTGACTGATACCGCACCAGCAGATCAGACCGGCAATGGCAAACAGAACAGCCGGCAGAACGTATCGTTTTTTCTTCTTGAGGTGGTCTTCAACCAGATCGTGAATGTAGTAGGCAGGACCGCCGCGGTAGCCGCCGTACAGAGGATCTTCTTCTTTGTGAAGCTGTGCGAGCGTAGCTTCGATAAACGCGGTAGACGAGCCGATGATAGCCGTCACCCACATCCAGAACACAGCACCTGCGCCTCCGGCGGAGACTGCAGCGACAACGCCGACCAGATTTCCCATACCGACACGCGTTGCGGTGGAAACGATCAGTGTCTGAAAAGAAGAAAGGCTGCTTTTTTCATTTTTCTTTTCCGACAGGGCACGGATCATGTCCGGGAACAGACGGATAGGAAGAAAACGTGTCCGGATCGTAAAATAGATGCCGGTTGGGATCAGCAGAAGAATCAAAAGGGAGATTCCGAGACTGCCGCCGCCCGGGAGCGGAATCGTAAAAAGATCGCCCCAGAGAAAGTTGTAGACTGTGGTGATGAGATTGACAATCATGTTTTCAAAAACCCTCATTTCAAAATATTTGCGGCACTGTGAAACGTCAAAGCATAAAAGCACCGTTACCTGCTATTATATCGGTTTCTGTTTGGAATGTAAAGAAGGGAAGAGAAAAGATAAGAGGCAAATATCAGCTTTTTCCGAAACCAGAAAAAGTTGATATCTGCCTCTTAAAAATTTTTCAGTCGTATCAAAAGATCAGCCTGCGAGATGCAGCATCTCGATCAGGAACAGCCAGCTCAGGCCATAGAATGTAACGACAGCGACAAGGTCGTTGACCGTCGTGATGAGCGGACCGGAAGCAACCGCCGGATCGATGTGGATCTTTTTGAAGAACAGCGGAATGCAGGTGCCGACGGCACTGGAAATCAGCATTGCCAGCAGCAGTGCGATGCCGATGCAGGCGGAAACGGAAAATGCGAACATCATGGTCTTTCCCTTGAATAAGAAGATGAAAAGTCCGATGACAGCAAAGGACAGAACACCAAGCAGAAGACCATTGCAGAAACCGATGCGCATTTCCTTGAAAACAAGCTGTAATTTCTGTTTTCCGGTCAGGGACTCATCCATCAGGACACGGATGGTAA
Source organism: Blautia sp. TF10-30 (assembly GCF_003481245.1). Classification (NCBI taxonomy): domain Bacteria; kingdom Bacillati; phylum Bacillota; class Clostridia; order Lachnospirales; family Lachnospiraceae; genus Blautia; species Blautia sp. TF10-30. The sequence goes on along the minus strand of NZ_QUKM01000019.1, from coordinate 31,694 downwards.
CAGCCAGGGACTGGGTACCAACGTTTCCGGCCATGTCGAGGATCAGGGACTGGAAGGTCATGATGATCGGAAGGGTTGTGACAACCTGTTCGAAAATACCGACTACAGAAGAAACCAGCATGCCAAGACCGAGCAGGATGATCAGCCATGGAAGACGTTTTTTCATACTGTCTTTTAACGGCTCTTTTAAATCCTCCTCTGCGGTCAGACCTGCGAACATCGCGTAGTCCTCACCCATCTCATCATCAACCAGGTCGATGATGTTTGATGATGTGATGACACCGAGCAGGCGGTTGTCATTGTCGAGGACCGGAATAGAATCCTCGGAATAATCCTTCAGTTCTTCGATACACTCGTTGATCGGCTCCTCTGCATATACGTACGGGTAAGAAGTTACGGTCAGATCCTCGAGCGTCTCGTCGCGTCTTGCGATGATCAGGTTTTTCAGATCGATCGCTCCGTAAAATTTCTGCTGCGCATTGACAACAAAGATGGTAGAGATGTTGTCGTTCTTTGCGGCCTGATCGATCAGGCTGCTCATCGCCTGTTTGACATTCAGATCCTCGCGGATGATGATGCAGTTTGTCGTCATGCGGCTACCGATTTCATCTTCATCGAAGGAGGCGATCATCTCAATATCGTGGCGTACTTCCGGATCGAGCAGTTCGATCAGAAGTTTTTTCTTTGCTTTGTCGAGTTTCTGCAGAACCTCGGCCAGTGCATCGGTCTCCATTTTGGAGAGGATGGAAGCGGCTTTTTTGACATCCATCTCTTCGAGGTACTCGGCTACGTTGTCGGATTCAGCATACTCAAAAATATCGGACAGCATGTCCGTGTCCAGAATGCGGTACAGTTTGCATCGCTCCGGAACCGTTAAAAGCGGCAGAACATCTGCCAGGTCATTTTCGTGGTAATCTTCCAGGCGGCTGCCCATGACAGCCGGAGAAGAGTTACTGCGGATTGTATCCAGGATCTCCTGGGTATAATCCTGTACTCGTTTTTCCATTTTTTCGTTATCCTCCATTCTTTTTTTTGACAGCAGAAAAAAACATGCGTGCTGTCGGTGCGAAAAAGCATGTTGGAACCCTCACAGGGCAGTAAAAGCACACGAAAAAAGAACCAGAGAATTACGTTTCAAAACTGGTTTGGATCATGTGTCTTACTTCGGGTTTTCATAGGATAAGAAGGGAAAATATTTAAGATTAAAGCAGGACAGAAGGATGGCCGTCATCCTGCATATTTTCCGGTTCCCGTCCTATGCTGGTACTTCGCCCATGAGAATCACAACTATCCATTCTGTTCACCTGCCTTTTTTTAGAAATTTTTTGATCAAACAGCCGTTTTTGCCGGTCTGTTTCGCTTGAAATACGGGATTCAAAAATCATCCCTCAAGTATTCTAACTGCTTTCCAGAAAAAAATCAATTCCTATTTTGGTAAAATTTTCGCAACATTCTTATCTCGTTTCTGTTTCTCCTCGTAAAGCATTGCATCCGCATGCGCGAGCATCTCCGGAAGTGTGGAATCCATGTCTTTCGGAAGCAGATAAAAGCCGGTGGAAACGGTAATATTATATGCTTTTTCGTTCGTTCTATTAAAAATGTCGAATGCGGAGTGCAGCGTCCGGTACAGATCCCTGGACATTGTTTCGTCGGAACACGGAACAAGATATGCGAATTCATCGCCGCCGATGCGTCCGCAGACACCGCGTTTGCCGATGGAATCCTGCAGAAACTGTCCGACAAGGCGGATGGAGAAGTCCCTTTCTTCATGCCCGTATCGGTCGTTGATGATCTTTAAATTATTGAGATCCGCATAGACGGCAAGCAGGATGTGCTAAGAAAATAATTGCAATTGTCTAAAAAATGTTTGAGCTCTGAATTCACAGACAAAACTTTATAGAAACTTAAGATTTTCCTTTGCGGACCTAAAGATTCCTTTGGTACAGTAAGGATGAAAACAAAAGACATCTGGCAACTTGAGGGAATTTGCGGTACAATCATCTTTGAATCATGTGGGAGGTCCGGCGCGGAAAAAAAGTGCCGGAAAAGAAAAAATGAAAGGTGGAGAAAGAAGAAATGTACAACATTTTAGTATGTGATGATGATAGAGAGATTGTAGACGCCATTGAGATTTATCTGACCCAGGAGGGCTATCATGTGCTGAAAGCATATGACGGCATGCAGGCCATCCAGATGCTCGAGAGGGAGGAGATTCAGCTGCTGATTATCGACGTCATGATGCCGAAACTGGACGGCATCCGTGCGACGCTGAAAATCAGGGAAAAGAGCAGTATTCCGATCATTATTCTGTCCGCAAAATCAGAGGATGTGGACAAAATTCTGGGACTGAACATCGGCGCGGATGATTACGTGACGAAGCCGTTTAACCCGCTCGAGCTGGTGGCGAGGGTGAAATCTCAGCTGCGGCGCTACACGAAACTTGGAAATCTTCCGGCGGACGACGGAGAAAATGTGTATCAGGTCGGCGGGCTTCTCGTCAATGACGATTTAAAAGAAGTCAGCGTCGAGGGTGAACCAGTCAAACTGACCCCGATCGAATATAACATTCTCCTGCTGCTGGTAAAAAATCCAGGCAAGGTATTTTCGATTGAACAGATCTACGAGAGCATCTGGAACGAGGAGGCGATCGGTGCGGACAACACCGTTGCGGTCCACATTCGTCACATCCGTGAGAAAATCGAAATCAACCCGAAGGAGCCGCGCTATCTGAAAGTTGTATGGGGAATTGGGTATAAGATTGAGAAACAATAATAAGGAGTGAATAATTGTGAAAGAACGAAAACTCTACAGCCTGACGGGGAAGCTGATCGTTTTTCTTCTGCTGATCGTTTTTGCCGCCAATGCGCTGTTCGGGGGCATTCAGACACTGATGCTTTCCAGCGTCGGCCTGACGCCGAATGCGGCAGCAAAAAAGTATGCGTTTGAAGAAACCACCGCATGCGGCACACTGGTGCAGCGGCAGCTTCATAACGTCATGAGCTACTATAATGATATGAGTAAATTCGGCACAAACGGTCGATACGACGGAACAAAAGAGATTGATTACCGTGCCTTTGCAACCGATGGAGAGGGAAGCGGCGGGATAAGTACAACGTACACCATTGACCAGCTTGTCAAGATGTACGATGACGGCAGCAGCGCAGACCTCAATGAGGTGGCAGCGTATACTGCGGACAATTATGCGACGAACGATGCCGGAATTGACAAAGAAGCCTATCTTGCATACGAAGATGGAACTGACGTGAGCCAGGAAACAGAAGAGACGGATGTAGCCGCACTCACCGAAGAAGTGAGCGCGGCAGATGCAGAGACGTTTGACAGCTTTTCCCCGGACGGCGAGGTCTACTTTCCTTCCGATAATGCAGTGAAAAGCCTGAAAGAGAAAAAAATTGATCCTGCTGATGTTTCCTCCCAGTTTTTGTATCTATACGATCAGGGAATGAGCCTGGAAACGCAGAAAACGAAAGCGGGAACGTACCTCTATGAGTACGCGGCGGCAAATCTGAAAAAGGTATCCATCCGCGATCTGTATATGACACTTTCCGGGGTCACGGAAGAAGTTGCTGCTTTTAAAAACCAGGAGAGCGGCATCAGCGTCGATGCGGACGATGCCAATCTCTGGTACTGTCTGGAGGATAAAGAAGGAAATATCTATACGAATGTGGATTCCTGGAAAAATGGTTACACAACAGCCATTGCGCAGAAATCGCCCTATCCGTTCGCCTTTGCTGTTGACCGGACCGGCGGTGCCGACAAAGTCCGTTCTTATGCAACAAGAAAAAACAGCCCGGCCGTGGAAGCAGCGAGAAGCTATCTACTGAACAATCAGATTGCAGATAATTATCAGAAGATCTTTGTTGCACTGGATCCGGATCTGGCAGCAAGCGACTATTTCTCCCAGTACAGTGAGATCTACAGCCAGTGGCTTCCGAAAATGCAGCTCCTTCTTCTGATGATTGCAGTTGGCGGAATCGGAACGCTGGTCTGCCTGGTCCTGTTCACACTGCAGGCAGGAAGAAATGGAAAAAACAAAGAAATCCGCCTTTACTTTTTCGATCAGTGGTACACGGAAATCGCAGCTGCAGCCGCCATCCTGATTGTGATGGGAGCAGTTGGAATCGTTGCTGTCTGCATCGAACTTTCCTACGGCGGCGTTCATTATATCCAGAATTTTGACGGAAACTACATCTACAGCGGATCCTATGGAAATGAAGCAGATACATGGCGAAGCCTGGTGGCCGCATCGGGCATCCTCGCCGGATTTCTGATCACACTGATTCCGTACTGCTCACTGGTGCGCCGGATCAAAGCACGCAACGTCTGGAAACAGTCGTTTTTGTACTGCGTCGGCCACCGGATCGTGTCTGCCGGAAGAACCTTCTATGAAGGCAGACAGGAGTCGGAGCGAACGATCCTTATGTTCTGCGTTTTCTGCGGCGTGCAGATCATTCTCTGCTGCGGCTTCGGAATGTTCGGCGTATTCCTTACCCTGGTGATGGATGCCGCAGTGCTGCTTCTTCTGCTGCGCGAGGCATCCGGAAGAAAACAGATTGAACATGGCTTAAAAGAGATTGCTGCGGGCGATCTGGATTACAAGATTGACCTGACGGAGCTGCAGGGGGAAGACAACCTTCAGCTTGCCGGAATTGTCAATTCGCTCGGAGAGGGAATGAAAGCGGCAGTGCAGGAGCAGATGAAGAGCGAGCGCTTAAAAGCGGATCTGATCACCAACGTATCCCACGATATCAAGACACCGCTTACTTCTATTATTAATTATGTCGATCTGCTGAAACGGGAAAATATTGAAAACGAGAAAGCGAAAGATTATATCCGCGTACTCGACGAAAAATCACAGCGCCTGAAACAGCTGACGGAGGACCTTGTCGAGGCATCGAAGATCAGCTCCGGAAATATTAAACTGGAATTCATGAACCTGAACCTGAATGAACTGGTACAGCAGGTGAACGGAGAATTTGCGGAGCGGTTCGAAGGCCGCAATCTCGACCTGATCTGTATTCTCCAGCCGGAACCGCTTCTGATCCGTGCGGACAGCCGCCGCATCTGGCGCGTGCTTGAGAACCTGTACGTAAATGTCTGCAAATATGCCATGCCGGGAACACGGGTTTATGTGGATGCCATCAAAAAAGACGGAAAGATTCAGCTCTCGATTAAGAACATTTCCGAGAACCCGCTGAACTTCCAGGCAGATGAACTGACGGAGCGTTTTATCCGCGGCGATGTCAGCCGGAGCACCGAGGGCAGCGGCCTGGGTCTTTCAATCGCAAAGAACCTAACGGTATTGCAGCATGGAAGCTTCAACATTTATCTGGACGGCGACCTGTTCAAGGTTACGATTACGTTTGATGAAGCTGTAAAGGAGAAAAAACCGATGCCTCCGATGATCGTACCGGAAGCGGTACAGGAGGAAGCACAGCAGGATGCCTGAGAAGTGTTGAAAAATAAAAGAGAATA
>NZ_QUKM01000019.1:0-26191 GCF_003481245.1 Blautia sp. TF10-30 | reverse complement strand
GAAAAATAAAAGAGAATAGAAAACGACACCCCCCCGCCGGGAAACACGCAGCAGATGCGGTTCCCGGCGGGGAGTTGTTTATGAAATGCAGTTTATTTATTCGTTTGTTTCGTCTGTTTCTGTCTGTTCAGCCGGGCTTGCAGATTCCTCTTCCGAAGCAGTTTCTGCAGCATCGGTAGTTTCAGCCGGAGCAGCGTCATCGGAACGTTCAGTCAGCGGGCTTGGTCTGTCCATTGCTTCGAGTGCCCGTAAGGATTCTTCTTCCGGTGTCAGAACCTCGTTTTCTTCCTCCGGCATATAGAATGGGAAGATTTTGTTTACGAAGAACCAGGAGCATCCAAGCGCTACCGTGGAAAAGCCCAGAAGGAACATCAGAAGAATCAGATAGCTGACAATCTTTGTCGTGGAGAATACATAGATCAGCAGCGGACAGAGATTGACGAGCAGGATCATGATGGTCCACGGCAGGTGGCGGATTGCCATCAGGATGGAGTTCTTGATCGTGTTTTTTACAGTATTGTCAAAGCGGCTCAGTACCGGAAATACATAGGAAAGTACCATGGCCTCGAAAAAGATCAGTACCAGGAAAACAAAACGCAGGTAGGTGATGGTACCCGGCATTCTCATGACCAGCAGAAGATCAAGAATCAGAACAATCAGAACCGCCAGCAGGATGAGCCAGATGGCAGTTGCCTGCTTGAAGTTTTCGCGGAAGGATTTCCAGTAGGTACGGAAGATATACGTCTCCTCATTTTTGATCATCTTCAGCGTGACGTAGTACATTGCTGTGAAATTGGCGCCGATTGTCACAATCGGGATACACATAATAAGGAAAATAATGTTCAGCATCATCAGGTCGAAGACACGGCCCATAATCTGCGAGAACTTACTGTCCAGGCTGAAAAAACTCATAATTTGTTCCTCTTTTCTGTTGAATTAAGTGTGCCGCCGATTAACGTTCCGGCTGGCAGACATCATAGAAAAGTATAGCGAATTTTTCAGAAAAATGCAATGAAGAGAATATAAACTTTTCGTTTCGTCATTTTGTATAAGAGTGAACATTTTGTTTGTGCAAAGTGGACAGAAGAGAACGGTTCGAGAAAATCCGAAAGCAGAATTGCCAATCTGCCGGAGGAAAGTTTGTGTAATTGTGGCATGGTCGAATGCGGGTAGAAAAGGTATACTAATCCCATAAGCAAGAGAGATGCAAATGCAAAACTCATAATAAAACGCATGATGTTCATTTAGGGAGGATTCAAAAATGGCAAGTTTATCTTTACAGCACATTACAAAAAGATATCCGAACGGTTTTGAAGCAGTAAAAGACTTCAACCTGGAAATCGCTGACAAAGAGTTTATCATCTTCGTAGGACCATCTGGATGTGGTAAATCTACAACACTTCGTATGATCGCAGGTCTTGAGGAGATCTCCGATGGTACTCTGAAAATTGACGATAAAGTAGTAAACGATGTAGAGCCGAAAGACCGTGATATCGCAATGGTATTCCAGAACTACGCTCTGTATCCACACATGACCGTATATGATAACATGGCATTCGGTCTGAAACTGAGAAAAGTTCCGAAAGATCAGATCGACAAACAGGTTAAAGAAGCAGCTAAAATCCTTGACCTGGAGAAACTGCTTGACCGTAAACCGAAAGCTCTTTCCGGTGGTCAGAGACAGCGTGTTGCTATGGGACGTGCAATCGTACGTGATCCTAAAGTATTCCTTATGGACGAGCCTCTGTCAAACCTGGATGCAAAACTTCGTGTACAGATGCGTACCGAGATTTCCAAACTGCATGAGAGACTGGGCGCTACCATCATCTACGTAACACATGACCAGACCGAGGCTATGACACTTGGTACCAGAATCGTTGTTATGAAAGACGGAGTTGTTCAGCAGGTAGATACCCCGCAGAACCTGTACAACGCACCGGGCAACCTGTTCGTTGCAGGATTCATCGGATCTCCGCAGATGAACTTCCTGGATGCAAAAGTAAAAGTTAACGGAAACGACGTTACTCTTACTGTTGGTAAATACAACATGAAACTGCCGGCTTCCAAAGCAAAAGCTGTTATCGACGGCGGATATGACGGAAAGACCGTTGTTATGGGTATCCGTCCTGAGAACGTACATGATTCTCAGATGTTCATCGAAACTTCCAAAGACAGCGTAGTTGAGTGCAAGATCAACGTATACGAGCTGTTAGGTGCAGAAGTTTACCTGTACTTCGATTGCGAAGGCTTCCCAATGACAGCCCGCGTAGATCCTCGTACAACTGCAAGAAGCGGCGATACCGTTAAATTTGCTCTGGATATGGAGAAAGTTCATCTGTTCGACAAAGAGACAGAGATCACCATTACCAACTAATCCATATGAACATCAGCGCGTATGCGCAAACATAGAGAAAAGGATCGGCATCCGTTCGGATGCCGGTCCTTTTTGCATATGCACCGCCCTCCTTTTGCGAAGCAAAAAATAGTTGCCAATGAGAAAAAAATAAGCTATAGTTATAGATAAGACGCACCCTGGAGTAAAATACGCCAGGAGAAAGGAAGTGGCAGATTTGGTATCAAGTCAGGTATTACAGAAAACCCTTGATGAATTAAGAAATATTACAAGAATTGATTTATGTGTGACGAATACGGATGGTGTTCTGCTGGTGACCACATTCCCGGAAACCGCGATTGATGCAGAAAGCATCCGTTCTTTTGTATTATCCGCTGCGGACAGCCAGATTGTACAGGAATATCATTATTTTAAAGTATATGACAACCAGAATGTGGAGTATATTCTGATTTCTAAAGGAAGCAGCGACGATGCATATATGATCGGAAAGGTTGCCGTATGTGAGATTCAGAATCTTATCATTGCATACAAAGAGCGTCTGGACAAAAACAACTTTATCCAGAACCTTCTTCTCGACAATCTTCTTCTGGTGGATGTCTACAACCGCGCGAAAAAGCTTCGCATCGACACAGATGTGCGCCGCGTTGTTTACATGGTAGAGACGAAGCTGGAAAAAGACATCAGCGCACAGGAGACAGTAAAGAGCCTCTTTGCTTCAAGACCGAGAGATTTCATCACCGCAGTCGATGAGAAGAGCATTATCATTGTAAAAGAACTGAAGGATACCGACACCTTCGAGGATATGAACCAGACCGCAAGAATGCTGGTTGATATGCTGAATGCAGAGGCAATGTCCCAGGTACGTGTTTCTTACGGAAATCCGGTCAGCGAGATTAAGAGTGTTTCGCGTTCCTACAAAGAAGCGAAGATGGCGCTTGAGGTAGGAAAAATTTTCTACGCAGACAAAAACGTGGTACCATACAACAACCTCGGCATCGGCCGTCTGATCTATCAGCTCCCGATTCCGCTGTGCGAAATGTTTATGACCGAAGTCTTCGGCGAAAATCTGCCGGATACGTTCGATGAGGAAACACTGACCACAATCAATAAATTTTTTGAAAATAACCTGAATGTGTCCGAGACATCCCGTCAGCTCTATGTACACAGAAATACTCTGGTGTACCGTCTGGAGAAGCTCGAGAAGAGCACAGGACTCGACATTCGTAAATTTGACGATGCGCTGACCTTTAAAATTGCCATGATGGTCGTAAGCTACATGACGTATATGAACAACAGCGAAAATCTGTAAAACCGTTCAGAGCCGTACAGGATTGCGGGAGTGCAAAGCACGGAGCAATCCGGGTATCGAAGGGGTCAAAAGACTTTTTGACCCTGACATTTTATCAACAACAAGAGGAGAGGAACGACATGATTGAATTACTGAACACAGGTGCATACCTTGTCAACGGAATCGATATCATCCCGGATACAGAAGAAGGCCGCGCGGAACTCAAAGCGCGTACCGGCGCTGTGCCGTGTCCGGCGGATGCTGCAAAAGAAACCATTGCCTATGGAATCTTAAAAGACCACAATGTTTCCGGCAACATGGAAAATCTGCAGATCAAATTTGACAAACTTACATCGCATGACATTACTTTTGTTGGAATCATTCAGACCGCGCGCGCGTCAGGACTGGAAAAATTCCCGGTACCGTACGTGCTGACCAACTGCCACAACTCCCTTTGCGCAGTCGGCGGAACCATCAACGAAGATGACCACATGTTTGGTCTTACCTGTGCGAAAAAGTACGGCGGCGTCTATGTACCGCCTCATCAGGCAGTAATTCATCAGTTTGCCCGCGAGATGCTTGCCGGCGGCGGAAAAATGATCCTCGGATCCGACTCCCACACCCGTTACGGTGCACTCGGAACCATGGCCATGGGCGAGGGCGGACCGGAGCTGGTAAAACAGCTTCTCTCCAAAACATATGATATCGCTATGCCGGGAGTGATCGCAATTTACATGACAGGCGCACCGCAGCCGGGCGTAGGACCGCAGGATATTGCACTTGCCATCATCGGTGCAGTCTTTGCAAATGGTTACGTAAAGAACAAAGTTATGGAGTTCGTAGGACCTGGCGTATCTTCCTTAAGCGCAGATTACCGGATCGGTGTGGACGTTATGACAACCGAGACAACGTGTCTGTCCTCCATCTGGAGAACCGATGAGAAGATCAGCGAGTTCTATCAGATCCACGGCAGAAGCGCAGATTACAAAGAGCTGAATCCTGGCGCGGTTGCTTACTATGACGGCGTTGTAAAAGTAGAACTCGACAAGATCAAACCGATGATCGCGATGCCGTTCCATCCGAGCAATGTTTATACCATTGAAGAGCTGAAAGCAAACCTCGATGACATCCTGAACGATGTAGAGAAGAAGGCAGCCATCAGCCTCGACGGAAAAGTTCCGTTCACTCTGAAAAATAAAGTACACGACGGAAAACTCCTGGTAGACCAGGGAATCATCGCAGGATGCGCCGGCGGCGGATTTGAGAACATCTGCGACGCAGCCGATATCCTGAAAGGCCACAGCATTGGCGACGATGCGTTCACCTTAAGTGTTTACCCGGCAAGTACCCCGATCTATATGGAGCTGGCAAGAAACGGAAAACTGGCAGATCTTTTGGAAACTGGTGCGATCGTAAAAACCGCATTCTGCGGACCGTGCTTCGGCGCAGGCGATACTCCGGCAAACAATGCGTTCTCAATCCGTCACTCCACCAGAAACTTCCCGAACCGCGAGGGATCCAAGATCCAGAACGGCCAGATTTCTTCCGTTGCCCTGATGGATGCACGTTCCATTGCAGCAACCGCAGCAAACAAGGGATTCCTGACCGCAGCAGACGAGTTCACCGGAACATACACGAAGCCGGCATACCACTTCGACAAGAAGATTTACGAGAACCGTGTCTTCGACAGCAAGGGTGTGGCAGATCCGTCTGTAGAAATCCAGTTCGGACCGAACATCAAAGACTGGCCGGCTATGCCGCAGCTTGCCGAGAACCTGATTCTGAAGGTTGTTTCCGAGATCCACGATCCGGTTACGACAACCGACGAGCTGATTCCATCCGGCGAGACTTCTTCCTTCCGTTCCAACCCGCTCGGACTGGCAGAGTTCACCCTGTCAAGAAAAGATCCGGCTTACGTGGGACGTGCAAAAGAAGTACAGGTCGCAGAGAAAGCCATCCAGGAAGGAAACTGCCCGGCAGAGGCACTTCCGGAACTGAAACCGGTCTTCGCAGCCATCCATACCCAGTACCCGGATATCGACAAGACAAACGTCGGTGTCGGATCCACCATCTTCGCTGTAAAACCGGGCGACGGCTCTGCGCGTGAGCAGGCAGCTTCCTGCCAGAAGGTATTAGGCGGCTGGGCAAACATCGCCAACGAGTATGCAACGAAGCGCTACCGCTCCAACCTGATCAACTGGGGCATGCTTCCATTCCTGATCCCGGAGAGAGATCTGCCGTTTACAAACGGAGATTACATCTTTGTACCGGAGATCCGCAAGGCAGTGGAAGAGAAAGCCGATGTGATCAAAGCGTACGTTGTAAAAGACGGAGCACTTGTTCCGTTCGAGATGACGTTAGGCGCGCTGACCGATGATGAGAGAGAAATCATCCGCAAGGGATGCCTGATCAACTATTATAGAGGATAAGTATTTGAGAAAGAGCTGTGTGGCAGGAGAAAAGTCTGTTTCATAGCTCTTTTTCTGCGCACTTATTTGAAATAAAATATCAGAAAACAATATAAAATTCAGAAAATAAACACAATAATTAAGAAAAGGAAAAGTGATATAAAAAAACAGTAAAAATATTTTAAAAATGTGTTGACAAATACTGGCGGATCTGTTATATTAAAATCACAAAGAAACAAGAAAACAAAAACCTAACCAAGAGGTACAAAGAGAAAGACTTGGGACCCCCTTTTCAAGAGAACAAACCATTTTCATAGAAAGAGACGAGAAATCTTCTATAGAAGAATGGAAAAAAAGGGAAAAGGAAGATGTTCTTAAGATGAGAGACTTCCGAAAGGAAAGAAAACCTGAGATAAAGATCCATACAAAAGAAGTTCGAAAGAAAACCTTTTGATAAACATGAGATCAGAGCAGATCTTAGGAAATCCTAAGGAAAAGATTTTCGGAGTGGAAATTTTAACCGCAAAGGAAAAGCCTCTGAAAAAGAACATCTTCCCGAAAAAAGAAAATCTACAACAGGGAAATGGAAGAGAAACGATCTTTGAAATATCAAACGAAAGCGAAAACAAAGATCACAGATCGGTAAAGAAAGAAAACCAGTGAAAATCCTTGAAAGTAGAGAAAAAACTGAATATGGAAAATAAAGAAAAAGCGGTCGCTGTATCAGAAAAAATGATTGGTATGGCGATCGCTTTCTGTGTTGTGTAATTCGTCCGCCGGGCATGTTTTTCTTGACAGATGCGGCGGAAATGGTGCATACTTCTTAAAGCATAACAGCGGAGAAATCCGTGTATCGAAAATAAGAAGTCAGAACAGGAGAAGAAAGTGGCTGGATTTTGCAGAGAAGATATTTTAATGGAAGATAACGATATTCTTGTTGTTCACAAGCACGCGGGTATGGCAGTGCAGAATGCGCGGATGGGACAGATGGATCTGGAGCATGCGCTGCTGAATTATTTGGCGAAGCAGGCAAGGGCGGAAACACCGGGTCAGGCGCGGACTCAGATTCCATATCTGGCGGTCGTTCACCGGCTCGATCAGCCGGTTGAGGGCGTGCTGGTGTTTGCGAAAAACAAAGACGCCGCAGGAAAACTGGGACGGCAGGTGAAGGACGGGACGATGAAGAAAGAGTATCTCGCCGTCTGTGAGGGAAAAATCGAAAAACAGGGCGTGCAGAAGTTTGAGGATTTCCTTGTAAAAGACGGACGGAGCAACACATCCCGCGTCGTACAGCCAGGCACCGCCGGAGCGAAAAAAGCGGTGCTGGAATATGAAGTGATAAGGACACAGGAGAACCGAACCCTGGTGCGGATCCACCTCGGAACGGGCCGCCACCATCAGATCCGCGTCCAGTTTTCCCATGCGGGATATCCGCTGGCGGGGGATGCAAAATATGGGGCGAAAGAGAGAGGATCTCTGGCGCTGTGCGCGCATCATCTCGAGCTGAAGCATCCGCGGACAGGCAAACGGCTTTCGTTTACCGTAAAACCAGAAGGTGAAATCTTCCACAGCTTTGTGTAACTATTCAGAGCTATGTGAAATTGCAAAAAAGTTCAGAAAATCATAAGAAAACAGGACTGGACTATTTTTACGGTTTGTGTATAATAGAGAAAGGTTATGTAACAAAACTGTAAAAAGTAATGGAAAATGATTCATCAGGCAAAGCAGAAAGGGAGAATTATGAAACGCAGAATGATTGCAGTACTGCTTTCCGGAATCCTGCTGTGCTCGGCAGCTGGATGCGGAAAAGAAGCAGTGACAGACAAGAGCACCGCAGCATCGTCGTCTCAGGAAGTGACAGAAACTCCGGCGGCAGAAGAAAGCCCGGAGGCCTCATCGTCCAGCGCAGATTCTACAGCAGAGTCAGCCAGTGCATCCACATCTTCTGAAAGCTCTGGAGATGAAGGAAAAGAAGCAGACAAAAAACGAATAGAAATCACCGTTCCGCACAAAGACGGCATGGAAGCATTGTACGACACCGTGGATGGACTTACCGTTGAAAAAGGCTCTTACATCGCCGTGGTTGCAAAAGACTTAAGTGCCGGTTTTTGGAAAGCCGTAAAAGCCGGTGCGCAGCAGGCACTTGACGATCTGAACGCCTCGCTTGGCTACACCGGAAACGACAAAGTTTATATGACATTTGAAGGCCCGGAAAATGAAAGTGACACCAACTCTCAGATCAATATCATCGACTCTGTCATTTCGGAAAATCCGGACGCGCTGATCCTTGGCATCATTGACCAGCAGTCGGGACAGGCACAGATGGAAGAGGCTTCCGACAGCCAGATTCCGGTCGTCATCGCGGATTCCGGTATCGAGAGTGATCTGATCACCTCGACATGTGCGACTGATCACGCAGCGGCAGCAAAGCTTGCGGCAGATCATCTCTGCGAGGCCATCGGCAACAGCGGAGAGGTTGCGATTGTTGCACATCAGTACAACACCGAGAGCAGCGTAGAGCGCGTGGAAGCATTTAAAAAAGAGATCGAAGAAAAATATACCGATGTGAAAGTGGTTCAGGTGAATTACGGAGATGGAGAAGAATCCATCGCGGACATGCTGAAAAATACACTTGAAACCTACCCGGCTCTGAAGGGCATCTTCTGTACGAACGAAGACATGGCAGACCAGACGCTGGATGCGCTGGCAGATATGGAAAATACTGAGCAGATTCAGATTGTCGGTTTTGATTCCGGTGAAAAACAGCAGAAAGCGATCCAGGAGGGACGCGAGTACGGTACCGTAACGCAGAATCCGTACGGTCTTGGCTATGCGGCAATCGTGGCGGCCGTCCGCGCGATTCAGGGACTTCCGGTAGATCAGAAGATCGATACGGGATATCAGTGGCTCGACAAAGACACGATCGATCTGGAGACAAATCAGAAGTATCTTTATAACTGAAAATCAGGATAAAAAATGAACCCGGCAGACAAGGGAATGTTCCTTTGCCTGCCGGGTTTTCTGCGCTGCAGTGCGGATTACGAGTTCTGATCGTCTTCGTAAATTCTCTGTACCTCTTCGGAAATCTGCTGCCGGATCGCGGAGAGATCGACATCCGGGATGCCGTCCTCGGTGATCTGCGGTTTGGAAGGAGAGGTATACGGCTTCGTGTCGCCCATGGAAGCTTTTGGGGATGTTTCTTCTTCGTCAAACTCCTCCGGAGCGGCCGGTTTTGCGGATGGCCGGCGGCGGATGATTTTTGGAAGATCTTTCTCATCGTCGTCATCGTCAGGTTCTTCCGGAACAAAACGGAAATCGTACATGGTGTTCTGCGAAACACGGGTACGGTTCGACGGTTTCTGATAGCTGCGGTACGGATCTCTTGCGTTGCCGGAAGAAGAGGAAGAGGAGCCGCGGCGTTTCTTTTTCTTCTTTCTGGATGGAAGAGGGTCGAAACCGGATCTGCGCTTCCGTCTGGCGCGCGCTTTTGCACGGTGTTCGCGTTCTTCTTCGTCGTCATCCTCCCAGTAGTCCGCCTCTTTCCACGGTTTAAACTGGAAGAGCATGCCTGCTGCGGCGAGAATGGCAGAGACAATCCAGAACATCATGTTCAGATCGAGGTCCTTGAAGAAATATGCCATGCGGATCGTCGTGAGGGCGCCGCAGATGGAGGTGACCAGGATTACGGAAATGCGTTCGAACGGAACGCAGATCAGGCCGATCACGAAAGCGACGAGGGCGACGAGTCCATAACCTGTGATATCGTTTGGATTGACGAGATGCCAGAGGCAAAAGCCGACGAGCCCGCAGATCAGAAGAAAAAGTCCGATCCGGTAGAGGACGAAGGCAATGATTGCGGTCAGAAGACCGATGCCGACGGCAAGCGCCAGGGTGATCGTCGTGGTCTGATTCGTGTAGGTACCCGCTGCATAACCGGCGGCCGCGCCGAGAAAAAATCCGGGAATGACGCTCCAGAGCTTGCGGAGCGTATAGCCGAAGAAACAGTTCAGCAGGGCAAAAACAATCACGATCAGAAGAAGCTGCTGCTGGTAAACACCCATGACGTCCCGGACTTTATCGAGACCGCCAAGCAGCGTGTTGATGTTGAAAGCTTGCATATTCAGATTCATGATATTCACTCCTATATGATGTATCGGAAAAATAGATACAGGTTGTATTTTAGTACGGAACGGCGGTTTTGGCAAGTGAAATTGTGTTTGAGATCTGGGAAACGGCAGAATGGCGGCGGTGTGCATATGGTATAAGGAAGAGCAAAAAGGAAATAAAACAGGCATGAATCAGGATAGAGTGTATGAAAATAGAAGAAATTCCTATCAGGGAAATCCGATGGAGCGGCCGGAGCCGTTTTTTGCGGCACAGCCCTTATGGGGAAGAAGTATGGAGGAGCAGCAGGAAGCGCGGGAACGGCAGCGGATGCAGTCGTATTATTCCCGGACGGCATCTGATCTGCAGCGGCTGGTGGAGGCAGAGTGTGACCGCATGGATTACCGCGGCAGCATGATGTACGACGAATTCCCGGACCGGCTTATGATGGAGCACACCTGCCGGAATATCGCACGTCAGTACGGCAGGGAAAACGGCGGGAAGGATGAGAAAACGGCAGAAGAGGAACTGCTCGATTTGATCGGTGTTCTTTTTTATAATGAAATGTTCCGGAGGCGGAGCAGGAGGAAACATTATTACAATCTGTGGCTTTAAACCGCGCCATAAAGTAATAAGAGGGTAACACATTTTTAATAATTTTTCTGTTGTGGTTTTGCGGAAAACAGATTACAATATTAGCGAGGTTGTAAGGGGCTTTATTACACATGTTTACAAACGATTCAGGAAGTTTGGAGAGTATAAATGGAATTACAGAAATTATTACAGGATGAAATCCGGGAAGGGCTGTACCGTATCACGATCAGCGGCCCAAGAGGGGACAGTGAAGTGTCCAAAGTGAGAATACGCCCGGTTGAAATAAAAGGAAAACTGCTCTTTCAGTGCCAGGAGACTGTCGGCACGAAGGAGTTTCATAAAAATATGACAAAAGACGACGTGATCACCCGGATCAGCGACTGGATGAACGGAACCTTCAAGCAGATGCAGCTCGAATCCGACACCTGCACAGCATCCGTTCTGGTCAGCAAAAAGGGAACGATGACGATCAAAAAGAAACCGCATATGAAAGGAACCGGCAAACCCGTCAATCTGGCGCACAACCGGAAGAAACGGTATATTCTGGAAGAAGGAATCCCGGTTCCTTTTTTACAGGATCTCGGTGTTATGACAAAAGAAGGCAAAATCGTGCGGACCCGCTACGACAAGTTCCGCCAGATCAACCGCTTTCTGGAGTTCATCGAAGATATCCTGCCGCAGCTCCCATCGGACCGCGAGATCACGATTCTCGATTTCGGCTGCGGAAAATCGTATCTGACGTTTGCGATGTATTATTACTTCCGCGAACTGAAAAAACTGGATGTCAATATCATCGGACTTGACTTGAAAGAGGATGTCATCGCAATCTGCAACGGACTGGCGGAGAAATACGGCTATGAAAAGCTGCATTTCTATCAGGGTGACATCGCTTCTTATACCGGCCGCGACGAGGTCGATATGGTGGTGACGCTGCACGCGTGCGACACGGCGACTGACTATGCGCTGGAAAAGGCCGTCAAATGGAATGCAAAAGTTATTCTTTCCGTTCCGTGCTGCCAGCATGAGCTGAACCGCCAGATTGCAAACAAAGAACTGTATCCGATCATGGATTACGGCATCTTAAAAGAGCGCATGGCGGCGCTTCTGACCGACGGAATCCGGGCAAAGCTTCTGGAGAATGCAGGCTATGAGACACAGATTCTTGAGTTCATCGACATGGAGCACACGCCGAAGAACCTTCTGATCCGCGCGGTAAAACGCCAGGAAGGCTCGAAAAAACTGCCGGAAGAACTGAAAGTGTGCATGGAAGCGTACCATGTGAAGCCGACACTGGCAGACCTCCTCACAGAAAAGGAGGAGCCGTGATGAATAAAAGAGCAGCAAGGATTCTGATCCTTTTTCTTGTTTTTGCCGCATCAGTCGGTGTGTTCACACACCTGATGAGCCACGAGACGACGGAGAATGCGACCGATCTGGACGCAGCGAGTCTTCCGGTGCTGTACATGAAGACCGCGGACACGACAGTGAACCGCATGTACGGATACCGCCAGGAGATGAACGGCGTAACGACAAGAGAAAACCTGACACCGCTGCCGATGGACCGTTCGCTTACGCTTGAAATTGATGCGAAAGGACAGAAAATTATAAACGTGACCTATACGGTGGAAAGCACAGACGGCGGAGCGCTGATTGAAAACTCGGTGCTGAAATCGTTTGACGAGGACGGAAGCTATCTGAAAGCAGACTTCCAGTTAGAGACCGCGATTCTGATGAATCAGGAATATACGCTGAAGCTCGAGGTTGCCTACGGGGACGGCCAGTCTGCCTGGTATTACACCCGCATTGTACAGCGCAACGGCGTGGAGGTCGGCGATTATCTGGCCTACACACAGATGTTTGCGCAGACATGCCTGGATAAAACGCAGGCAGAAGCGCTCGTTCCGCAGCTTGAGCCGGATGAGACGGGGGATAATTCTTCGTTCCTCAATGTCAACATTCATTCCAGCCTCGACCAGATTTCCTGGGGAAGCCTCGCACCGACGATCGTACAGCAGCCGGTGCAGCAGATCAAAGAAGCGAATGAGACGACGACCAGCATTACACAGGAGTACATGATCAGTGCGCAGGATGAGAACGGACAGACGGAGTATTATACCGTAAGCGAGTTCTACCGGATGCGGGAGTCCGGCGGAGAGATTATTCTGCTGGACTTCGAGCGGAGCGCACAGCAGATCTTTGATCCGGAGCTTGGTGTTCTGACGAAATCCGGCATCAACCTCGGTGTGACCGGCGAGGATACCGAGTATGTGACGAATACGGCAGGTGATATTGTCGCATTTGTAGTAAACGGTGATCTCTGGTGCTACAACCGCAGCGCCAACAAGACGATCCGCGTTTTCAGCTTCCGTGAGAACGGCAGCATGGATGACCGGGAACAGCACGGAGAGCATGATGTCAACATTGTACGTGTGGATGATGCGGGCGATGTGACGTTTGTTGTTTATGGCTATATGAACCGCGGAAACCACGAGGGTGAAGTGGGAGCAGCCGTTTACTATTATCGCGCTGAGCGGAATGTGGCAACCGAGGAGATTTTCGTTCCGGCGGATATTTCCTACGAGATGCTGAAAAAACAGCTCGACCGCCTCTCCTACGTCAACAAGCAGAGAGAGATGTATCTCTATCTGAATGAGAACCTGTGTAAGGTAGATATTGAAACCGGCACGACGACGGTGGTCCGGGAAAGTATCCCGGAGGACTGCTTTGTAGTATCGGAAAGCCAGGAGAGCATCGCGTGGATGGATGCGGACAATGCAAGCAGTGCGATGAACATCACCGTGATGAATCTGGAGAGCGGGGAAACGCAGCGCTTTGCGGCGGATGACGGACAGAAGATCCGGGCACTTGGCTTTATTAATGAAGACTTTGTCTATGGTATGGCAAACGACAGCGATATTTTAAAAGATATTTCCGGCAATGAAGTTTTCGCTATGCATACGGTGCGGATTGTCAGCATCGACGGAAACGTGAAAAAAGAGTATCACCAGGACGGCTATTATGTGACAGATGTATCGATTTCGGACGGCCTTCTGGAGCTGGACCGCGTGGTACGCCAGGAAAACGGCTATGCGGATGCGCCGGAGGATCACATCATGAACGGCGAGCAGCAGAGCCAGGAACTGGTGACGGGCCGCCTGGCAACGGTGGACGACAGAAGAGAGCAGCAGTTCCTTCTGGAATTCTCGACGAGCGGCAAAACACAGTCGCTTCTGACACTGACACCGAAATATATCTATTCAACCTTACGGACCGATCTTACGATGTCGTACGACACGGGCAGCGCAGATCTTTACTATGTATATGGAAAAGGAAAACTGATCGCCATTTTAAGCTCCCCGGCCGAGGCCGTACAGCTTGCCGATGAGAATGTCGGCGTTGTGCTGAACAGCAGCCAGTCCTATGTGTGGGAGCGCGGAAACCGCCAGCAGGGCATGCGCCTCGACGAGACAACGATGCCGTCGGGATTCCAGAGTGCATCTCTGGACGAAAACGTGCTGAAGGAGTCACTCGGTGATGATTACGAACTGCTGAACCTGACGGGCTGCACAAGAGAAGAAATTCTCTACATGATCAGCAGCGGCTACGGCGTTGTTGTAAAGACCGGCGCGAACGAGAGTCTGCTTCTGACCGGATACGATATTTTTGGAAATTCCTGGCTGTATAACCCGGCAACGGGCGAGACAACTGCACTTTCTGACGATGACAGCGATGCATTGTTCGCACAGAACGGCAATGTCTTCATCAGTTATATTAAAAAAGTAAAGATCGAGTGATTTGCGGGGTTTTCTAATGACGCAAAAAGTGCTAGAATAAAGAAAGCACTATGAATATTTAGGGAGAAAAAAGACAATGAAACTTACAACCATCCGAGAGATTTATAAAAACCGGGAAGCATACCTGGACAAAGAAGTAACCGTAGGCGGCTGGGTGCGCAGCGTACGTGATTCCAAAACCTTTGGTTTCATCGTTCTGCACGACGGAAGCTATTTCGAAACCCTGCAGATCGTATACCACGATGAGATGGAAAACTTCGCTGAGATTTCCAAAATGAACGTCGGCGCAGCCATCATCGTAAAAGGTACCCTCGTTGCTACCCCGCGGGCAAAACAGCCGTTTGAGATTCAGGCGGCAGAAGTTACCGTAGAGGGCGTTTCCGCACCGGATTACCCGCTGCAGAAAAAACGCCACTCCATGGAATACCTTCGTACCATTTCCCATCTGCGTCCGAGAACCAACACCTTCCAGGCAGTATTCCGTGTTCGTTCCCTCTGCGCCTATGCGATCCATCAGTTCTTCCAGGAGAGAGACTTCGTTTATGTCAACACCCCGCTGATCACCGGAAGCGACTGCGAGGGAGCCGGCGAGATGTTCCAGGTAACCACCATGGATCTTGACAATATTCCGAAAACAGAGGACGGCGCTGTTGATTTCACACAGGACTTCTTCGGAAAGAAGACAAGCCTTACCGTAAGCGGACAGTTAAACGGCGAGACCTTTGCACAGGCATTCCGCAATATCTACACCTTCGGACCGACCTTCCGTGCAGAGAATTCCAACACCACCCGCCATGCAGCAGAGTTCTGGATGATCGAGCCGGAAATCGCTTTCGCTGATCTGGAGGACGATATGGAGCTTGCTGAGGCAATGCTGAAATATGTCATCCGCTACGTTATGGAGCATGCACCGGAAGAAATGCAGTTCTTCAACAGTTTCGTGGACAAGGGACTGATCGAGCGTCTGAACCATGTCGTAAATTCTGAGTTCGGCCGTGTAACCTACACCGAGGCTATCGAGCTTCTGGAGAAAAACAACGACAAATTCGATTACAAAGTATACTGGGGATGCGATCTGCAGACCGAGCATGAGCGTTATCTGACCGAGCAGATCTTCAAGAGACCGGTTTTCGTTACCGATTATCCGAAGGAGATCAAAGCGTTCTACATGAAGCTGAACGATGACAACAAGACCGTTGCCGCTATGGACTGTCTGGTTCCTGGCATCGGAGAGATCATCGGCGGAAGCCAGCGTGAGGACGACTACGAGAAACTGCTTGGCCGTATGAAAGAGCTGGGACTTGCTGAGGAAGATTACGGATTCTATCTGGACCTCAGAAAATATGGTTCTACCCACCATGCAGGATTCGGACTGGGATTTGAAAGATGCGTCATGTATCTGACCGGAATGGGCAATATCCGCGACGTCATCCCGTTCCCGAGAACAGTAAACAACTGCGAGCTGTAATTACGAAAAGTGATATAGAAACTTAAAAAATACGGATGCCGGGTGCAGTGGAATCCAATGTGGATTTGGTGCACCTGACGTCCGTATTGTAGTAATAGAGAAAATGAATCCAGAAAGGGGTATGCGCCTATGCGGTTTATTCATATTGCGGATGTGCATCTCGGCATGCAGCCGGATGCGGGATTTCCCTGGAGCGAGGAGCGCGGGGAGGCCATCTGGGAGAGCTTCCGGCGGATCATCCGCCTGGCCGGTCGGGAAAAGACGGACTTTCTGCTGATCGCGGGAGATCTGTTTCAGTGCCAGCCGCTTCTGCGGGAACTGAAAGAGGTTAATGATCTCTTTGCTTCCATCCCGGAGACGATCGTCGTGCTGATTGCCGGAAACCACGATTATGTGAAGCGGGAGAGCTTTTACCGCGGTTTCGACTGGGCAGACAACGTGGTAATGCTCCTGTCGCCGGAGCCGGAGTGTGTTGAAGTCCCGGAGAAGAAGACGGCGGTGTACGGATGCAGTTACGACAAAAAAGAGATTCTGGAAAACCGGCTGGACGGCGTGCGGCCGGAGGGAAAAATGAAATATCATCTGCTGCTCGCGCACGGCGGCGATGCCCGCCACATGCCGTGGAATCCGGGCCGCATGGCGCAGGCTGGGTTTGATTATATTGCGTGCGGGCACATTCATAAGCCGGGGATTCTTATTCCCGACAAAATGGCATACGCAGGCGCACTCGAACCGACGGATGAGACGCAGTTGGGGCCGCACGGCTACATCCGCGGAACGGTGGACGAGCACGGCACGCGGATTCAGTTTGTGCCGTTTGCCAGATATGAGTACGAAGATCTGGTGTTGAACGTGACGGAGGATCTGACACAGTATGCGCTGGAGACGAAGCTGAAACAGGAGCTGGCGCTGCGGGAGGATGGGAAGATCCGAAAAATCATCCGCCTGAAACTTGTGGGACACCGTGCCGCCGAGCTGGAATTTTCTCCGAAACGGCTGCTGGACTGCGGCAGAGTCATCTCCGTGGAGGATGAAACACGTCCGGCGTACGATCTGGAACAGCTGAAGAAAACGTATGGCGCTAGTCTGATCAGCGCCTATATTGAAGCATTTGAAACAAAGACGGATGCGCAGTCACAGAAGGCGCTCGACTATGGTCTCGAGGCGCTGCTGGCGGCACGCAGGAACGGCTGAAAAAAAGATTGCGGGAGGTATAAAAGATGAAAATAGAAAAACTGGAAATCCGCAATTTTGGAAAAATGCAGAACCGCACACTGGAATTTTCCGATGGGATTCAGCTCATCAGCGGGGAAAATGAGAGCGGAAAATCGACCGTCCATACCTTCATCCGCAGCATGCTGTTCGGCATGACACGCGGCCGGGGGCGGGCGGCAAAAAATGATGTCTACAGTCGTTATGAGCCATGGGAAAATCCGGCATACTATGCGGGAGAGATGGTGCTTGAAAGCGGCGGCAAACGGTTCCGTCTGACACGGAATTTCGGGCGGCAGAACGCCAATGCAAAGCTGGTGTGCCTGACGGACGGCGAGGTGCTCTCCGTGGAGGACGGCGATCTTTCCATGCTGCTCGGCGGTGTCAGTGAGATTGTGTATGATAATACGGCTTCGATCGGGCAGTTAAAAGGAAGAACCGAGGAAGGGCTTGCGGATGAGCTGCGGAACTATATGGCAAATTACCAGGGGAGCAGCGATGGAGAGCTCGATGTGGCGGCGGCGCTGGATCTGCTGAAGCAGAAGAGAAAGCGCCTGGAGCAGGAACAGAAAAAGACGCTGGCGGGACTGGAAAAACGGAAGGAAGAACTTGAGACGAAAATTTCCGTTTTTACGGAGGAGTGCCGTCAGAGCGAGGAGAATCTGCAGCAGGCGAAAGAGCAGATGAAGCGGGATATTTATCAGAAGGATGTGCCGATCGAACGGGTGCGGAAGATGAAAAAAGAATCTCGGAAGAGCCGCAAATGGGGTGCCGCGTGCGTGGCGCTGGCTGGATTTCTCTTGTTCTTATGCATTCTGCAGTTCTTCCATATTGATTCGCTGCTGACGAGAACGGGACTCGGGCTTGCGATTGCGGCGCTCTTGTATCTGGCGTACAGTCTGTTCCGTCACCGGAAAACGGAGGTCGAGCAGGTCGTGACGGAGCCGGAGGAGCAGGCGATCCGCCGCCAGCAGTGGAATGTGGACCGCCTGAAGCAGGAGCTGGGGCAGAAACAGACGGTGTTGTCGAACTTGCAGAGTGAATACGAAGAGCTCTGCATTTCCATGACGGAAAAAGATCATCTGCAGGAAGAACTCGATGCGCTTTTCATGGCGGGGGAGACGATCCAGAGTCTCTCCGTACAGATGCAGAGCCGGATCGGCGACCGCTTAAAACAGCAGATGTCAAAAACGCTGTCATCGCTGACGAATGGCCGCTATCTGCAGGTGAATATGGATGAGAATCTGCGGATCGGCCTTCACACCGCAGACGAATATGTGCCGCTTGAACAGGTCAGCCGCGGCACGATCGAGCAGGCGTACTTTGCGCTCCGCATGGCGGCGATGGATGTGCTCTGCGGCGAGGAGGAGCTGCCGGTGATTCTCGATGAATCGTTTGCGTTTTACGATGAAAACCGGCTGAAAGAAACTTTGAAATGGCTGGCGGAAAACCGGACGCAGGTGCTGCTCTTTACGTGTCAGAAGCGGGAGGAGGAAGCACTCTCGGAGATGGGAATTCCGTACCGGAAAATTGTGCTTTAAGTAATGCGGCTCGCAGAGAATCGGTGAGTTGTGGTTTGGAAATAAAGGAGAATAGAAGTTATGCTGACAATAGGATGTCATTTATCATCGTCCAAAGGATATCTTGCCATGGGAAAAGAGGCGGTGTCCATCGGGGCGAATACCTTTCAGTTTTTTACAAGAAACCCGAGAGGAAGCAAGGCGAAAGCCATCGACGAGGCGGATGTCGCAGCGTTTCTTTCTTACAGTAAGGAGCATGGAATCGAGCGCATTTTGGCACATGCGCCGTACACGCTGAATCCGTGCTCGAAGGATGCGCACACGAGAGAGTTTGCATGGATGACGATGGCGGATGATCTGAAACGGATGGAGTATACGCCGGGAAACTGCTACAATTTCCATCCGGGCAGCCATACCGGACAGGGGGCGGAAGAGGGAATCCGTCTGATTTCGGAGATGCTGAATGAAATTTTAAAACCGGAGCAGACGACCACGGTGCTGCTCGAGACGATGGCAGGAAAAGGAACCGAAGTCGGCCGCTCGTTTGAGGAGTTGGCGGCGATTTTGGAGCGCGTGGAATTAAAAGACCACATGGGTGTCTGCCTAGATACGTGCCATGTGTACGATGCGGGATACGATATTGTGGATCACCTCGATGATGTGCTTGAGAGGTTCGACCGCGTGGTAGGACTTTCGAAGCTGAAAGCGGTTCATCTGAACGACAGCAAGAATCCGTTTGAGAGCCATAAGGACCGCCATGAGAAGATCGGCGAGGGATCGCTGGGACTTGCGGCATTTGAGCGGATTGTGACACATCCGGCGCTGGCGGGACTGCCGTTCTATCTGGAAACACCGAATGAGCTGGACGGATATGCAAAAGAGATCGCGCTGCTGCGCGGGTTTGCGAAATAGAGGAAGAAGGTAAGAGAAAGTGGAAAACACGAGAGAGAAGAATAAAAGATCTGACGGAAGAAAAAAGACGTATTTCGACAGGGAAAATAAAAAGAAAGCTGTTCGTATCGAGAAAACAAAGAGCGTGGCACCGGAAAAAGGAAAGCAGAAAAAGAGTTCATCATCGTCGAAATGTCCTTATCAGAAAAAATGCGGCGGATGCACATATCTGAACCTCTCCTACGAAGAGCAGCTCGCGAAAAAAGAGCAGTTCCTGAAGAAGACTCTGAAGGGCATCGTCCCGGTCAAAGGCATGGTTGGCATGGAAAATCCTTATCATTACCGGAATAAAGTCAATTCCGCCTTTGCACGCAAAAAAGACGGAACGATCATATCCGGCATTTATGAAAAGGGCACACACAAAGTGGTTCCGGTCGATGAGTGCCTGCTCGAGGATCAGCGTGCCGATGCCATCATCCGCGATATCCGCAGTCTGCTGAAGAGCTTCAAAATCATGATCTACAACGAGGACAGCGGCTACGGCCTCCTGCGCCACGTCATGGTGCGCACCGGCTTTGCTTCCGGCGAGATCATGGTCGTCCTCGTCTGCGTATCACCAGTCTTCCCGTCAAAAAACAACTTCGTAAAGGCCCTGCGCAAACTCCACCCGGAGATCACCACGATCGTACTGAACGTCAACGACCGCACCGACAGCATGGTACTCGGAAAACGCGACATTGTCCTCTTCGGACGCGGCTACATCGAGGATGAACTCTGCGGCTGCACCTTCCGCATCTCCCCGCAGTCCTTCTACCAGGTCAACCCGGTTCAGACGAAAAAACTGTACGAAAAAGCCATCTCCCTGGCCGGCCTCACCGGAAACGAACGCGTCCTGGACGCCTACTGCGGAATCGGAACCATCGGCCTCATCGCATCCCGCGATGCCAGAGAAGTCATCAGCGTCGAACTGAACCCGGACGCCGTCCGCGATGCCGTAACAAACGCCAAACGAAACCAAATCAAAAACGTCTCCTTCTACCAGAACGACGCCGGCGCCTTCATGGTCTCCATGGCCGAAAAAGGCGAAAAAGCCGACATCGTCTTCATGGACCCGCCAAGAGCCGGCAGTGATGAAGCCTTTCTGTCCTCTGTCGTAACCCTTTCACCGAAAAAAGTGGTCTACGTCTCCTGCAATCCGGAGACATTGGCGAGAGACCTGCGGTATCTGACAAAACACGGATATAAGGCAGAAGAGGCATGGGGGTATGATATGTTCGCGTGGTCGGAGCATGTGGAAAGTATCGTGTTGCTTTCCAAACTTAAATCAAATAAGTTGAAGCATATCAATGTGGAATTAGAGATGGATGAGCTTGATTTGATGGCGGCGGAGAGTAAAGCGATCTATGAGGAAGTCAAGGATTATGTTTCTGAAGCAAAGCGGATTGAAAGTTAGCAACTTGTATATCGCACAGGTGAAGCAGAAATGCGGCATTATTGAGAGGGTAAATTATAACCTGTCAAAATTGGAAAACTCTAGACAGCCGAAGTGTCCGCCAGGGAAAGAAGCGGCTATAAGGGAGGCACTGGAACATTTTCGGATGATATGACGATATCGTAGAAATAGAAGAATCCTTTTTCTTTGACTTGGTTCTTTAAGTCCCTTTGTTAGTTTTGGTTAGTGGGACATAATTTTACATTTGAAGAAACGTGAATACGTATCGGAAGATAGATAGAGAGTTCAAACAGATACGAAGGAGTTTTGTTCATAAATGATAGAAAAAAATAAGATTTTAGAATCATGGATAATGGTGGAACATTTATCGGAGGGAGACATCGGTTTGAATGATAAGGCTATTCTCACTCTGAATGATTTGCAGGAACAGGATTTCTATTCTCTGTTTCTGCATAAAATTGAGAAAAAGAAATGGAATCGACGGCAAAAAGGAGGAGTCGTTGTCTATTTTGATATTTTTAAATTTCAGGAAGTTGTGGACATACTTCATGCAGAGTATGGCTTGGAATCGACGGATGAGGATATTCGTTTCGGAGACAAGTTCAGTTTCGCGCTGTATTTCGATAAGAATCTTAATTTTCTGGAGGATATGACATTCTTTACAGAAAGTGCTTACATACGGAAATTCAAAAAAGTTCCCTATGAGAAAGAGTTTCGGGAATTTGAGAAAGATTTTAAAAATCAGCTTGCTCAGGATTTTGATGAGACAGCAGGGGATTCGGCGAAGTTTAATGCTGCGATGCAAAAGGAACTCCTGCAACATGAGGTTGATATAATAAATTGCCGGATGAAGATTCTGGGAAATATCGAGACTGAAGCGACGAATCTGCATTCTTTTTTCATCGATGATCTGGAAAAAGCAAAAAAAATCGAAACGGTTAATTTGAATGCTTATTTGTATGGAAATAAAAAGGAACGCATGAACCTTGACAGCAAAAAAGATTCAGTGAATTTTCATCCGCATCTGTTTGAACAAATTCTGCAGCCGAAGAATTATCCCCTGGGAAGGTTTCCAAGCAATACGACATATGCGCTTTCTCTGATGCAGCAAGTTGCGGTAAACTTATCCATCGGCTTTGACAACAATCAGATGAGAAGTGTCAACGGTCCGCCTGGAACCGGAAAAACGACGCTTTTGAAGGACATATTTGCGCAGTTAGTGGTACAGCAGGCGTATAGTATTGCGAAACTTTCGGACCATTTTATCAAAGGAACAGAGAAAACAATTTATTTTAATCATGCATCGATTGGAGAGATCCCGGAACATATTATCGAAAATAATATCGTGGTTGCAAGTTCGAATAATGGTGCGGTTCAAAACATTGTGAACGAACTTCCGTTGAGTAAGGAGATTGACAATTTTCTAATCGATGAACTGAAAGAAGCGGACTATTTTTGTGAGATATCGAATGCGAAGGTGTCGGTAGAGTGGTTGGAAGATGAGAACGGGAAGAAAAGAGAGGAACTGGTAAAAGAATCTGTTCCGGGAGAAGAAAAGTTTTGGGGAGTATTTTCACTTGAAGGTGGAAAAGCGAATAATATGAGCAATATCCTCACGAATATGAAGCATATCCACAAATATTTGGAAGAAGATTATCTGCCGAATCAAGGTATATATAAACAATTTCTGAGTCATTATGAGGAAGTAAAAGCGATTCGAACAAAAAGGCAGGAATTTGCAGATAGCGTTCGGATGTATCAGGAATATACTCAAAAGATGGAACAGGTTCGTGGCAGCTATCAAGAAAAATTAGAGAAGAAAGAGCATGAATTGTGCGTAGAACTTAAGAAGCTTGCAGAAAATAAACAGGAATGCGGGCAGCAGTTGGAACAGTTACATCTCAGTTTGAAAGAGGTACAAAACAGGGCAGAAGCTGTCCGAAAAAATATGGACAGTATGAACCAGTGCCTTCAAGTACACAAGGAGCAACGTCCTTGCTTCTTTGCGGGAAAGAAAAAGAAAGAGGAATATAGGAGCAGATTAAATGAGATTACGGATCAGTTAGTAAAATTAAATGATGAAGATATAGAATGCAGGGAACAGGAGAAAAAAATTAATGAAAATATTCATTTGCGGCAAACAAGGCTGAGTAAAAGTAATGAAAAACAGGAGAAGCTTAAGCAGGAGTTTAACAGTTGGAAGACGGTGGAAACAGGTAAAATTTCAAATTTGGAGAAAAGAGTCCGCGAATATGAAAATATAAAAAACGACAGTAAGACAGAACCGCTGAATATGAATCAGGAGTATGAAGATTTACAGATATCAAACCCGTGGTTTGACGAAGCGTATCGTGTCGCACAGTCAAAATTGTTTGTTATGGCATTACGTGTTCGAAAACAATTTCTTTATGAGAACAGAAAAAATGTAAAGGCGGCCATTATCGTCTGGGATCAGCAGGAGAAGTATTTGGATCGAAAGCATGTGATTGAGGCGGCATGGAACTGGATTAATATGACAATTCCGGTGATTAGTTCTACGTTTGCCAGTTTTTCGCGTATGTGCAAAAATCTTGGAGCTGAGACACTGGGGCATCTTTTTATCGATGAAGCAGGACAGGCGCTGCCACAGGCGGCTGTCGGTGCAATCTATCGCAGCAGGCATGTAATGGTGGTCGGTGATCCGTTGCAGATTAAACCGGTTCTTACGTTGGATTCTAATACCCTATATATGTTGGGGGAGCATTTTGGAGTGACAGAAAAATATTTATCTGCATCTGCATCCGCACAGATTTTAGCAGATGCGGCAAGTCAGTACGGGTTTTATCGAAAACAGGACAAGGCGGAGGATTCATGGGTTGGAATTCCGCTATGGGTGCATAGAAGATGTCGGTATCCGATGTTTACAATTTCGAACATGATTTCCTATGACGGATTTATGGTGCAGGGAATGGAAAAGTACGGAAAAGCAGACTGGTTTGATGTTGGTGGAATGGCGAACAATAAATATGTCGAGGAACAGGGAGAATTCCTTTTGCATAAGCTCAAGGAGATGATAGATAAAAATCCGAAAATCTTAGATAAAAAAGAAAAAGATGTGGTTTATGTAATTACACCGTTTTCCAATGTGGCATATCAGCTTTCTCAGAAATTACGGAAAATTCACTTTACCCGATATGATGAACAGGGAAAACCGACAAATGTCGGAACTGTCCATACGTTTCAGGGGAAAGAGGCTCCAATCGTATTTTTTGTACTCGGTGCCGACAGGCAGAGCAGCGGAGCGGCACGCTGGGCAGTAACCGAAGCGAACATAATGAATGTTGCGGCGACGAGGGCCAAAGAGGAGTTTTATATTATTAGTGATAGGAAATTGTATCTTGGGCTTGGGTGTGATGTTGCAACAGATACGGATCGGATTATCAGAGAATATAAAAATCAGTATCTTGTGGATGATCATGCACACAAGAATGAGTTGCGCATGCAGGTTGACGAGACACGGACACTCATTATTGATGCGGATTTTAGACGCATTACAGGAACGGTCAAATATGTTGGAAAGGGAACAGAAAGTTTTTATGCCTATGTAGTTGGTGCTGATGGAAAAGAATATTCCATTACCGAAAGTATTTATTCTAAGACAGAGAGTGCAATAGAAGTGATTCAAAAGGGTAAAAAAATATCTTTTATTCCAGGAGAAGGGAATAAGAAACTATTTGCTACAGAGGTGAAGATAGATGTTTAATTAAGAGAGAGGTTATCGGGAATTTAATGGAACGGTAAAGGGAGGGGTAAAAGATGGAGGATCAAAGAGACAATCCTAATATTATTGGGAGTGAAATCATCATATATCAAACGGAAGATGGATATACAAAAATTGACGTTAAATTTGAAGACGAGACCGTTTGGCTTACACAGGCACAATTATGTGAGTTGTATCAGACAAGTAAATCTAATATCAGCGAGCATATCAAGCATATTTTTGAAGAGGAAGAATTGGATGAAGAGTCAGTTGTTCGGAAATTCCGAACAACTGCAGCTGATGGAAAAAACTATAATACAATTCATTATAATCTTGATATGATTATTTCTCTTGGATATAGAGTGAAATCCAAGATTGCTACAAATTTCCGTCGGTGGGCTGCTGAACGATTAAAAGAGTACATGATAAAAGGCTTTACAATGGATGATGAACGGCTAAAAAATCTGGGTGGGGGTAATTATTGGAAAGAGTTATTAGACCGTATTCGGGATATTCGCTCATCTGAAAAAGTGATGTACCGACAGGTACTTGACCTTTATGCAACAAGTGTTGATTATGATCCCAAGAGTAGTGAATCCATTGCATTTTTTAAAATGGTACAAAATAAATTACACTATGCAGCACATGGACATACAGCAGCAGAAGTTATATACGAGCGTGCGGACGCCAGTCAGCCTTTTATGGGATTAAAAAGTTTTTCTGGTGATTTTCCTGTATTGAAAGATATCAGTATTGCCAAAAATTATCTCAATGATGAAGAGTTAAAGATCCTAAATAATATTGTATCGGGATATTTTGATTTTGCGGAGATTCAAGCTATGCGTCACAATCCCATGCATATGGAAGATTATGTGGAACACCTTGATAATGTTTTGAAAACTACAGGTGAAAAAGTGTTGCAAGGAGCCGGAACGATTAGTCATGCACAGGCAATTGAAAAAGCAACAGAAGAATATCGGAAATATCAGGTGCAGAACTTATCGCCGGTTGAAGAAGAATATTTGGAAAGCATTAAAAATATTCACAGTACAGTAAAGAAAAACAGTAAGAATTAATTTTCATAAAAGAGATTTTTAGAAGTTGGTAAAAATACGAGTTTGGACAATGATGAGTATGTCGAGACGGTCTGTTTGCTGTCAAGAAAATAAAATCAAGTACTGAAAAGTAGCGTATTTCCGAGCTTTTTGTAAGGTTGGTATCATCAGAGAAGCCTTGCGGAAAGCTCGGTTTTATTATATGGAAACATATCTACTTTTTGGTCTGATTGGAGAAAAAGTGGATGGCCGGAAAATTGCGAGAGTATGAAACTTTTTCTGTAAAATAATGTTTGGAAGGTTCTTCTATGA
>NZ_QUKM01000018.1:619-64062 GCF_003481245.1 Blautia sp. TF10-30 | reverse complement strand
TGTTTCACTGTTTAATTATCAAGGATCTCTGCCGTTCCGACTCGGATCAGCTCGTTTATTTTACCACAGAGCTTTTCGTTTGTCAAGAACTTTTTTGAAGTTTTTTTAATTTCTTCGCCGTTCTTTCGATCAGCAACTCGTTTATTTTATCAAACTCATTCGCTTTTGTCAAGAACTTTTTTGATTTATTTTTTGGATTAGTTTTTTCAAACCCATCACCAACTCTGCTATCTTATCAGATGTGAAGCTGTTTGTCAAGAACTTTTTCCACAAAAAATATCATTTTGTTTTTGGCTTTCAAACGGAGAAGGAGGGATTTGAACCCTCGCGCCGGTTACCCGACCTACACCCTTAGCAGGGGCGCCTCTTCAGCCACTTGAGTACTTCTCCAAATGCCTAAATATAAAATGATATGTGCGGTCACTCATTCGTGACGCATGGTTTATTATACAAAAACCTTACGTTCTTGTCAACCCGTTTTTTCGAATTTTTTGTTTTTTTCTTACTATTATAGAAAATATGCCTTACAGAACCCAAATCAGCCCCCAGAATAGCAGAAAAGAGCGCATATCACGCTCTTTTCTGAAACCGCTACGCGGTTACGACGGCTTCAATTCTCTTCTTTACCATCTCGGCAATCTCTGTTGTCTTCATTCCCTGGTATTCCTCGTATGGGATCGGGTCGAGAAAATGTACTTCTACCGTTACGGGACGGACGGTATTGGAATCAAACGGAACAAAACAGTTTTTTAACGCAACCGGCACGATCGGGCATTTTGCTTTTACTGCGATCTTGAAGCTGCCGCTTTTAAACTCCAGCAGCTGGTTTCCCTTTCTGCTCCTCGTTCCTTCCGGAAACAGAATGACGTTTTTGCCTTCTTTTACGACATTGGCCGCCTCATTGATAACCTGCATTGACTGCCGCAGATTCTCCCGGTCCATAAACAGCGCGTGGATGCACGCAAAGACCTGTTTTAAAAACGGAATATGCTCTACCTCTTTTTTGGCAACAACTGTAAAGGTACGCGAGCACGCTCCTGCGATCGCCAGCACATCGTACAGTCCCTGGTGATTCGGATACATCACAAAACCGTCCTGCTCCGGAAGATTTTCTGCTCCATAGGATTCCACAATGACGTTTCCGCCTTTGTTCGCCCGCTGTACAATAAAGCGCAGCATTTTAAAGTGCTCTTCCAGACTGTACTTGTCCGGATGCGCTGCATGGTAACAGAGCCGGCACCACATCCACGGAACCAGAAGCAGATTCCGCAGCACCATCAGTAAAATTCGTTTCATATTTTTCTTCCCTTCACCAAACGAGAAAAACGTGCCTGAGCTTTTTTCTCTCAGACACGTTTTGCGACGCTGTATTATTCCTGCGTTTTCTCAGAAGCCGTTTCGTTCTCTTTCTCCGAAACCGAAGTCTCCTCGGACGCCTCTTTGTCTCTTACTTTTGCAATGCTGGCAACCTTGATTTCGCCGTCCACATCCATCAGCTTAACGCCGGATGTGATCCGTCCCATCACAGAAATGCCGGAGCATGGCGTACGGATGATGATTCCCTCTGTGGTGATCATCATGATCTCATTATCCTCGTTGACCGCCTTGGAACCGATCAGGTTTCCGGTCTTTTCGGTAATCTTATAGCATTTGACACCCTTGCCGCCGCGGAGCTGTACGGTAAACTCTGCCATCGGCGTCCGTTTGCCCATGCCGTTTTCGGATACGACAAGGAGATAGTCTCCCTGCGTGCAGATCTGCATGCCGACTACTTCATCGCCGTCCAGAAGGTTGATGCCGCGTACACCCATGGAAACACGGCCTGTCGTACGCACATCGTTTTCCTTGAAGCGGATACACTGGCCGAATTTCGTTACCAGAATAATCTCTTTCTCGTTATCAGTTGTCTTAACTTCAATCAGTTCATCATCATCGCGGAGCGCAATGGCAGCAAGACCCGTTTTTCTGACGTTCTCGTACTCTTCGAGCGGCGTCTTCTTCACCAGTCCCTTTTTCGTTGCCATAAACAGATAATGGCCCTTCTCATATTTGCGCATTGGAATAACAGCGGTAATCTTCTCTCCCGGCTGCAGCTGGAGAAGGTTGACAATCGCCGTTCCTCTTGCGGTTCTGGACGCCTCCGGAATCTCGTATGCTTTCAGACGGTAGACTCTTCCCGTATTCGTAAAGAACATCAGGTAATGATGGGTCGTTGTCATCAGAAGCTCCTCGATATAATCATCCTCAATGGTCTGCATGCCCTTGATTCCCTTGCCGCCGCGGTTCTGGCTGCGGAAGTTGTCAACTGTCATACGTTTGATATAACCCAGTTTTGTCATGGTGATGACGGTATTCTCGCGCGGAATCAGATCCTCCATGGAGAGATCGTACTCATCAAAGCCGATGGAAGTTCTTCTGTCATCGCCGTATTTTTCGGATACGGTCAGAATCTCCCTGCGGATAACGCCAAGAAGCACCTTGCGGTCTGCGAGGATAGCTTTTAACTGCTCGATGCGCGCCATCAGCTCTTTGTACTCGTTCTCGAGCTTCTCCCGTTCCAGACCGGTCAGAGCGCGCAGACGCATGTCTACGATTGCCTGGGCCTGGGCATCACTCAGATCGAAGCGTTCCATCAGGTTCTTCTTTGCCTCTGCCGCATTCGCGGATGCACGGATGATATGGATCACTTCGTCAATATGGTCAAGCGCTTTTAAGAGTCCTTCCAGAATATGGCTTCTCTCCTGCGCTTTGTTCAGGTCGTATTTCGTTCTTCTCGTCACAACCTCTTCCTGGTGCTGCAGATAATACGTCAGCATCTCCAGAAGGTTCATGACTTTCGGCTGATTGTTTACCAGTGCAAGCATGATCACACCAAAGGTATCCTGCATCTGGGTATGTTTGTACAGCTGGTTTAAGATGACGTTTGCATTGGCGTCGCGGCGCAGTTCGATACAGATGCGCATACCCTCACGGTTGGAGTGGTCCGCAATGCCAGTGATGCCGTCGATCTTTTTATCTCTTACCAGCGCGGCGATGTTCTCGATCAGGCGCGCCTTGTTTACCATGTACGGGATCTCGGTTACGATGATCTCGCTCTTTCCGTTCGGCAGTGTCTCGATGTTTGATACCGCACGAACACGGATTTTACCGCGGCCGGTACGGTAAGCCTCATCGATGCCGCGGGTGCCGAGGATTTCTGCTCCGGTCGGGAAGTCAGGGCCTTTTACAATGCCGAGAATCTCCTCGAGATCTGTCGTACGGTCCTCCTCGATGATATTATCAATAATTTTTACAATGGCACTTACCACCTCGCGCAGATTGTGCGGCGGGATGTTCGTTGCCATACCGACTGCGATACCGGAAGTACCGTTTACCAGAAGGTTCGGGTAGCGGGCCGGCATAACAACAGGCTCTTTTTCGGTTTCATCAAAGTTCGGGGCGAAGTCTACGGTGTCTTTGTTGATATCCGCCAGCATCTCCATCGAGATTTTGCTTAAACGTGCCTCGGTGTATCGCATAGCCGCAGCGCCGTCGCCGTCGACGGAACCGAAGTTTCCATGGCCGTCCACCATCGGATAACGGGTTGCCCAGTCCTGTGCCATGTTGACGAGTGCTCCGTAGATAGAGCTGTCGCCGTGCGGGTGATATTTACCCATCGTATCACCGACGATACGCGCGCACTTACGGTGCGGCTTATCCGGCGTATTGTTCAGTTCACTCATGGAGTACAGAATACGTCTCTGTACCGGCTTTAAGCCATCGCGGACGTCTGGAAGTGCACGGGATGCAATTACGCTCATCGCATAGTTGATGTAGGATTCCTCCATCGTGTCTTTCAGATCGACCTCGTGAATTTTATCAAAAACATTATCTTCCATCTTTTCCTCCACTTCAGTTCACAGGACTTTTTAGATATCCAGGTTGTTTGCGTATTTTGCTCTCTCTTCGATAAAGTCACGGCGCGGTTCTACCTTGTCGCCCATGAGCGTATTGAAGGTAAGATCAATTTCAGAAGAATACTCTTCATCGAACACAACGCGGCGCAGAACACGGCGTTCCGGGTCCATGGTGGTCTCCCAGAGCTGCTCCGCATCCATCTCTCCCAGTCCTTTGTAACGCTGGATCTTATTATCTCCGCGTCCGATCTCATTGAGGATCTGATTCATCTGATCGTCGTCGTATGCGTACCATACTTTTTTGTTTTTCTCAATCTTGAACAGCGGCGGCTGTGCCAGGTAAACGTGGCCCTGTTTGATCAGCTCCGGCATGAAGCGGTACAGGAACGTCAGCATCAGTGTGTCGATGTGCGCGCCGTCGACATCGGCATCGGTCATGATGATGATCTTGTCGTAGCGCAGTTTGGTGATATCGAAATCGTCGTGGATTCCGGTTCCGAATGCCGTAATCATCGCTTTGATCTCGGCATTGGCATAAATTTTATCGAGACGTGCTTTCTCTACATTCAGGATTTTTCCACGCAGAGGCAGGATCGCCTGCGTTGCACGGCTTCTCGCGGATTTTGCGGAACCGCCCGCGGAATCTCCCTCGACCAGGAAGATCTCACAGTTTTTCGGATCCTTGTCGGTGCAGTCTGCCAGTTTTCCAGGCAGGGACATACCGTCCAGTGCGGATTTTCTTCTCGTCAGGTCACGCGCTTTTCTTGCAGCCTCTCTCGCACGCTGGGAAAGCAGGGACTTTTCAACGATCGTTTTTGCGACAGCCGGGTTCTGCTCCAGGAACAGCTCGAGCTGAGTGCTCACGATATTGTCGACTGCTCCTCTCGCCTCGCTGTTTCCAAGTTTCTGCTTTGTCTGGCCCTCGAACTGCGGCTCCTCGATTTTGATGCTGACAATCGCCGTCATACCCTCGCGGATATCCTCTCCGGTCAGGTTCGGTTCGCTGTCTTTTAACAGTTTATTTGCTCTTGCATATTCATTAAAGGTTTTCGTCAGCGCATTCCGGAAGCCCACGATATGGGTACCGCCCTCCGGCGTCGTAATGTTGTTGACGAAACCGTACGTATTTTCCTGATAGGAATCGTTGTGCTGCATCGCAACCTCAACGAGAACGCCGTCTCTTTCTCCCTCGCAGTAGATGATGTCCGGGTAGAGCGCCGTTTTGCTCTTGTTCAGGTAGCTGACAAACTCTTTGATACCGCCCTCGTAGTGGAATGCTTTTTCCACTACCGGATCCGTGCGCAGATCGCGCAGAACAATGCGCAGTCCCTTGGTCAGAAATGCGGTCTCGCGGAGTCTTGTTTTTAAAACGTCGTAATCATAAACCGTCTCCTCGAACATCGTGTCATCCGGCAGGAAACGGACCTCGGTACCTGTTTTTTCGATCGGACAGGTATCGATGACCTCCAGCTTATTCATGGTTTTTCCGCGCTCATACCGCTGGAAGTAAACCTTTCCATCGTGATAAACGCGCACCTCAAGCCAGTTAGACAGCGCATTTACAACGGATGCACCAACGCCGTGCAGACCGCCGGATACCTTGTACCCTCCGCCGCCGAACTTTCCGCCTGCGTGCAGCACCGTAAAGACAACCTCAACGGCCGGAAGGCCCGACTTATGATTGATGCCGACCGGAATACCACGGCCGTCGTCGATGACGGTGATGGAGTTGTCCGGGTTAATCGTAACGTCAATATTTTTGCAGTATCCTGCCAGTGCCTCGTCTACCGAGTTGTCGACAATCTCATAGACCAGATGGTGAAGTCCCCGTGCGGAGGTACTGCCGATATACATACCTGGGCGCTTCCGTACGGCTTCCAGACCCTCCAGAATCTGAATCTGGTCTGCACCATACTCTGTCTTTTCCATGTTCTCTGTACTCATTTAGATTCCTCCTGTTTCTTTGTGAAACACAGATCCCTCGACCACCTGGAATACGCTGTTTGCCTCAAAATGATTTTCGACAAACTCGTCCAGTCCGGTACAGGTAATCAGTGTCTGTATGCTGTGAATGCTCTGCAGAAGATAATTCTGCCGGCTGCCGTCCAGCTCCGACAAAACATCATCCAGCAGTAAAACCGGTGTATCGTGAATTTCCTCCTCGACCAGACGGATCTCCGCCAGTTTCAGCGAAAGCGCCGCCGTCCTCTGCTGCCCCTGGGAACCGTATTTACGGATATCAATGTCGTTGACCCGCACACAGAAATCGTCCCGGTGCGGCCCGGTGTAGGACTGTCCGAAACGCAGATCACGCTCTCTTCCGGCTTTTAACTCTTCGGAAAACGCTTCCTCGGACACATTCGGTTCATAGGTAATCAGAATCTGCTCCTTTCCTCCGGTCAGATTCTGATGGATCTCGGATAAAATATCATTCAGGCGGCTGATAAATTTTTTCCGCTCGGAAATAATGCTTGTTCCATAGCGGACCATCTGCTCATCCCAGATCTCGAGCGTATCCGCCATTCTGCCGGAAAACGAAATCTCTTTAAGCAGCTTGTTTCTCTGCGCCACCACTTTATTATAATTGGCAAGCTCGATCATGTATAGTCTTGACAATTGACAAATTTCGCTATCCAGGAAACGCCGGCGCTCCGCAGGACCGTTTTTGATGATATTCAGGTCCTCCGGAGAGAAAAACACAATATTTACAATGCCAAAAAGTTCCGACGCTTTGCGGATCGGAACTCCATCGATGGCGATTCCCTTGGATTTATTTTTTTTCAGATGCATATCGATTTTATGCGTGCTGCCGTTCCGCTCCACCATCATCCGGATATGGGCTTCCTCCCGGTCAAACTGGATGATTTCGCGGTCCTTGCTGCCGCGGTGCGATTTTGTCGTACCCGCGAGATATAAAGCCTCGAGAATATTCGTCTTTCCCTGGGCATTGTCGCCGTAGAGAATATTCGTTCCGGGGCTGATATTTATGCATAAACTCTCATAATTCCGATAGTTCTTCAGTTCTAAAGATTTGATATACATGAGCACTCGTCCGTGAAAAATCAGCTTAAGTTTTTAAGCCTTATTTTTTAATTTGTATCTCATTTCCATTGTAGCAGACAACATCTCCGTCATAGAGCTTGCGGCCGCGGCGGGTATCTACTTCACCGTTTACGGTCACTTCGCCGTCCTTGATGACGAGCTTTGCTTCCACGCCGTCTTCTACCAGAGCAGCAGCTTTTAATGCCTGGCCCAGTTTGATGTAATCTTCACGCAGCGTAATAATTTCCATTTTTTCCTCCTGCACTGCCGTGCCTTTTCCTCACGTAAGTTCGCAGTTTTCAACCTGTGTGGCTGTAAAACCGCTGAAAGTTCTTTCAGAAAAGGTTCCGGCAGATTTCAAACTTATGTGACTTATCTCACGGAATTGAAGTTTACCGGCAGAATCAGATAGATATAGCTCTCTTCTTCGTTCCGGATAAAACATGGAGCCTTCGGGTTGACCAGATAAATCGAAATCTCCTCGTCGTCAATAACACGAAGTGCATCGATCAGGAATTTCGGGTTAAAACCGATCATAATATCCTTGCCTTCTTTGTTGATATCGATCTCTTCTTTCATGGAACCCATCGCGGAATTGATCTGCAGTTCCATCGCTCCATCCTGGATGTCGATGATGATCGGTTTTTTGTCGCCCTCTTTGACAAGAAGCGTCGCACGGTCGATACAGCTTAAGAATTCTTTTTTGTTGATCGTCACTTTTGTCTCGTAATCACTCGAAAGCATCTGGTCGATGCGGAAATATTCACCGTCGATCAGTCTGGAAACGACCGTTGTATCATCGAACTTGAACATAATGTGGTTTTCCGAGAAGTAAATATCAATCTGATCATCCATCTCGCCGGACAGAATTTTGCTGATTTCGTTCAGGGTTTTTCCCGGAACAACGACTTTTCGGTCCGGATACGAATCTTTCAGCTCAATTCTGCGGATCGCAATACGGTGTCCGTCCAGAGATACGACGCGAAGTGTGTTATCTTTGATTTCAAAAAGCTCACCGGTCATCAGTTTGTTGTTCTCATTGGCTGCAATGGAGAAAATGGTCTGACGGATCAGTTCTTTTAAGGTGAACTGGGAAATGGAAACACAATCGGAAGTTTCGAGAATCGGCAGATAGGAAAAATCTTCTCCTGACTGTCCCGGAATGCTGAATTTTGCTTTTTCACACGTAATCGTAGTTACCAGATTTTCATCTGTTTCTATTGTAACCTGATTATCCGGAAGTTTTCTTACGATCTCAGAAAAAATCTTTGCATCCAGAGCAACAATACCGCGTTCCAGAATCATACCTGTGACAAGGGTCTCAATTCCGAGTTCCATATCGTTGGAGGTAAACTTGATCTGGCTGGAAGATGCATCAATCAGGATACACTGCAGAATTGGCATCGTAGTTTTACCGGAAACAGCTTTCATCGCAATGGCAACGCTTTTTACAAGGTCTGCTTTGTCAAACACTAATTTCATAATTGTGGATAACTCTCCTTTCCTCACGGCTGGGTGAGTATGCTTATAAAGAAAAAATATAGTAAAAATCCGTAGTCTTAGTCGTAGGGGCTGTGGATATGTGGATAACCCCTTCGAGAATGCGGAAATACTGGAAAAATGGATCTGTATAACTCTGTGAATAATCGAACGTGAACCTGTGTATGAAATGTTGATAACTTCAGGCTCCAAATTTGTCCACAATTCATCCACAGGCTTTCCACATCGGTTTGTGCATAAATAAGGGCCTGTAAACCGATGCGTTTCTTCTTATATAAATGTAGATCGGTTCGAACTGTTTTGACAGAGTTATAGCTATGCCGCTTATTTAGACGGGTTAATCTTCTTCTTTAAGATATCTACCGTGTTGCGGACACTGTCTTTGGCACTCATTTCCTTTTCGATCTTTTCAATGCCGTGCATGACAGTGGTATGATCGCGGTCGCCCATCATTTTTCCGATTCCGGTCAGCGGGGCATCGAGCATTTCGCGGCACAGATACATTGCGATCTGGCGCGGGAATACGATTTTGCTGCTCCGCTTGCTGCCGACAATGTCGGACGGCGTAATATCGAAGTGATCTGCAACGGTGTCGATGATAAATTCCGGCGTGATCACCTTCTTCTCGTTTGGGGAGATGATGTCGCGCAGCACCTGCTCTGCAAGATCAATGTTGATTTCACGTTTTTCAAGGTTTGCGTATGCAATGATTTTGTTGAGAGCGCCTTCCAACTCACGGATGTTCGATTTAATATTGGAAGCGATGTATTCGATCACATCGTCGCTGACGGAATAGCCGTCTAATTCCTGTTTCTTTCGGAGAATGGCGATTCGCGTCTCATAATCCGGGCTCTGGATATCGGCAAGGAGTCCCC
Source organism: Blautia sp. TF10-30 (assembly GCF_003481245.1). NCBI lineage: Bacteria > Bacillati > Bacillota > Clostridia > Lachnospirales > Lachnospiraceae > Blautia > Blautia sp. TF10-30. Next base: position 54,749 of record NZ_QUKM01000018.1, on the reverse strand, counting down.
ATTCGAAACGGGAACGGATGCGGTCTTCCAGGATATCCATGTCTTTCGGGGGACGATCCGAAGAAAGGATGATCTGTTTGTTGGCGCCGTGCAGCGTATTGAAGGTATGGAAAAACTCTTCCTGCGTGGATTCCTTTCCTATAATAAACTGCACATCATCGATGAGAAGTACGTCGATATTGCGGTATTTCTCACGGAATTTGGTCATTGCGGTGTTGTTGCTGTTTCGGATAGCCTCGATGACTTCATTGGTAAATTCTTCACTCGTTACGTAGAGAATCCGCGAAGACGGGTTCTTCTGAAGAATAAAATGTGCGATCGAGTGCATCAGATGGGTTTTGCCCAGTCCAACACCACCGTATAAAAACAGCGGATTGTAGATTTCTCCCGGGGATTCGGCCACGGCGAGAGAAGCTGCATGGGCAAATTTGTTATTGCTGCCGACCACGAAGGTATCAAAGGTATACTTTGGATTCAGGTTCGGCACATAGAGATTTTTCTGGACGGGAGCAGGCGCTTTTTCCTGTTTCACTTCTTCCGGAAGAATAAAGCGGATCTCATAGTTGACACCTGTGATTTCCGCGATTGCCACTTTAATAGGAAGAGTATATTTTTTGCTCACGTAATCGAGACCCATTTTTTCGGATGGAACCAGGATTGTGATCAGATTGTCCTCAACCGAATGGATCGTAAGTGGTTCAATCCATGTAGTAAAGGAGATCTCAGATAATTCGTGCTCGTCCCGCACTCTCTGCAGTATTTCTTTCCATTTATCTTGTACGATTTCCATGCTTTTTCTGTCGCTCCGCTTCTATAATCATTGCTTTTTGGGGATAACTTCTGTCTGGAAAACGAAATTTTCCCCGAATAGTCGCATTTTTACTTCTATATGATATAATAAAATGCCGTTTTATTCAACCCAAAAATGTGGATAATTATTTTTTTATCCACAGAATGTGTAAAAAATTTTCCTGTTGATGAAATGGAGGATAGTTTGTGGATAACAGGGAATCTTATGTTGATAAAATTGTGGATAGAGGGCTGGAAAAACCGAAATGTGTAAAGTCTGGAAAACTTATATACACATTATACATGGCGTAAATACTGGAAAAATTGGAAATGCCCACAGGTTGTACACAGCAAAACCGAAAGTTATCCACAAGGTTATCCACAGATTGTGGATAATGTTGATTACGGTTACAAGATATCGTGTGGAAAGCGCAAAAATCGAACAGGTATTTGTACGCGTGTGGCGGACAGTGTGGATAAGTTGTGGATAAACCGAAAATCAGCACACGGAAGGCACGGGCAGCGGCAGACCGGAAAACCGCGTCAGAGCGGCATTTTTCCCGAAAAAACTGCGAAAATTATTGATTTTAGGGTTGACGAAATGGGGGTTTATGAATATAATTGAAATGATGTTTTCTGTCATACATGTAGTGAAATACTGCCTTGCAGGCAGTTATTGATTAGAATTTAAAGGAGGTGCCTTATCTTATGAAAATGACATTTCAGCCGAAAAAAAGATCCAGAGCTAAAGTTCACGGATTCAGAGCAAGAATGAGCACAAAAGGTGGAAGAAAAGTTTTAGCTGCAAGAAGATTAAAAGGAAGAAAAAAATTATCAGCATAAAACCAAAGGCCGCATAAAATTTATGTGGTCTTTTCTTCTATCTAAAGCTATTCAATGAAAAGAAAATTTAGACAAATCATGAAGGAAAGAATGGATTCATGAAATATTCGGAAAGCCTGAAAAAAAACAGAGATTTTCAGCTGGTTTATAAGCAGGGAACATCGTTTGCAAACCGATTTCTGGTCATGTATGTGAAGAAAAATCAGCTGGGACGGAACCGGATTGGAATTTCAGTAAGTAAAAAGGTTGGAAACAGCGTTGTGCGCCACCATCTGGCGAGACTGATCCGGGAGAGTTATCGTCTGCATGAAGAGGAATTTCAGTGTGGAATGGATGTAGTTGTGATCGCAAGAGTTAATGCAAAAAACTGTACGTATTTCGAGATAGAGGGAGCACTTTTGCATCTGGGAAAACTGCATCATATATTAAAGGAAACAGAAAAATGAAGACGGTATTGATAAAAGGTATCCGGTTTTATCAGAAGTACCTGTCTCCTCTGAAAAGGGTGCACTGCCCTTATACGCCGACCTGCTCGCAGTACGGGCTGGAAGCGATTCAGAAATATGGTGCTTTCAAAGGAAGTCTGCTGGCATTATGGAGAATACTGAGATGTAACCCGTTTTCACACGGAGGTTACGACCCTGTGCCGTAGATAAATAAGGAGGAAAAGACGTTTTGGATATCGTACTGAGTAAATCAACGTGGCCGATTATCGGGTGGGTATGCCAGATCCTCGGCTGGCTGATCAATGGAATTTATTTTTGTCTGGAAAAAATTGGAATTCCGAACATCGGTATTGCGATTATTCTGTATACGATTATCATTTATCTCGTTCTGACGCCGCTTCAGATCAAGCAGCAGAAGATGTCGAAGATGATGAGCGTAATGCAGCCGGATCTGCAGAGAATTGAAAAGAAATATCAGAACAAAAAAGATCAGGCTTCTCAGATGAAAAAATCTGAAGAAACCATGGCAGTTTATCAGAAATACGGTGTCTCCCCGACAGGAAGCTGCAGTACACTGCTGATTCAGATGCCGATTCTGCTTGCACTGTACCAGGTTATCTATCATATTCCGGGATATATCGGAAGTGTCCGCAATGTATTCCAGGGACTGACAACACAGATGATGGGTGTATCAGGATATTCTGACATCCTGACACAGTTTATCACAGATAACCGTGTTACCATGTACAGTAAAGTAAGTGAAACATTAACCGAAAATAACCTTCTGGACATGTTTTATGTGCTGAAACCGTCCCAGTGGACGAAGCTGGCCGATATCAGCGAGTTCTCCGGTATTGCGGATACCATTACAAAAACCGCCGCGGAGTCCAAGCATATCAACATGTTCCTTGGATTTAATATTACACAGTCTCCGATGGATGTCATCCGCGAGGGTATGGCAAACGGATCTGCTCTTCTGATTGCAGGAGCAATTCTGGTGCCGGTTCTGGCATGGTTTACCCAGTGGCTGAACTACAAGCTGATGCCGCAGGCACCATCTTCCAACAACGGAAATAAGACAGCAAATTCCATGGAAAATTCCATGAAGACCATGAACACGGTAATGCCTGTTTTCTCCGCGTTTATGTGTTTATCATTTTCCATCGGTATTGGTATTTACTGGATCGCCGGTGCGCTCGTTCGAAGTGTACAGCAGGTTATCATCAACCGTCATATGTCCTCGATTGACATGGATGAGGTGATCCGCAAAAATCAGGAAAAAGCGGCCAAGAAGAGAGAAAAAGCCGGCCTTCCGCCGCAGAAAATCACACAGGCTGCAACGCAGAGTGTGCGTAATATTCAGGTACAGGAGAATGAAGAGCCGTCTGCTGAGGAAAAAGAGGCAGCAAGAAAGGCTTCGACTGAGTATTATAACAGCAATCAGGAATACCGCGCCGGAAGCATCGCTGCGAAAGCAAACATGGTAAAACAGTTTGATGAAAAGAACAGCAAAAAGAAAAAATAGGGGGTAAATCTTTATGGAGTTTATCGAAGTATCCGCAAAAACCGTGGACGACGCCATTACAAAAGCCTGCATCGAGCTTCAGGCTGCCAGCGATAAACTGGAGATCCAGGTCATCAGCGAAGGCAGTTCCGGATTCTTTGGAATCGGAAGTAAACCGGCTGTGATCCGTGCCGCTGTAAAAGCCGCACCGGAAAAAGAACCGGAAGCACCCCAGAAACCAGAGAAAAAAGAGGCAGCTCCTGCACCGGTAAAAGAAGCGCCGAAAAAAGAAGCTGTAAAGAAAGAAACGGAAAGAAAATCTGCTCCGCGTCAGGCAGAAACTGCAAGACGCTCCGAGCCAAGAGAAGAGCGTGAAGTAGTTCAGAGAACAGACGAGGAAATCGCCCAGATCAAGGCAACGGCACTTGAGTTCTTAAGCGGCGTGTTCAAAGCCATGGAGCTCCCGGTTGAGATCCAGATGGAGTACAATGCCGAGAATGGTTCTCTTGAAGTTGATTTTGCCGGTGAGGATATGGGCATCCTGATCGGAAAAAGAGGACAGACGCTGGATTCCCTTCAGTATCTGACCAGCCTTGTAGTCAATAAAGAGCAGAAGGATTACGTTCGTGTCAAACTTGATACGGAAAATTACCGCAAGCGCAGAAAAGAAACACTGGAAAACCTGGCAAGAAACATCGCTTACAAAGTGAAAAAGACCAGAAGACCGGTTTCTTTGGAGCCGATGAATCCTTACGAGAGAAGAATCATCCACTCTGCATTGCAGGGAAATAAATTTGTGGAGACCTACAGCGAGGGCAGCGAGCCATATCGTCACGTTGTTGTAGCGCCGAAACGATAAGAAAGCGTAAAAAATATGCAAAAAGACGGTACCTGTGTAAAATACGGGGTACCGTCTTTTCTGGTTTTCTGCTAAAATGGAACTATTCAGAGCCATGCGAAAGGAAAGAAAAAATGTGGATCTGAATACTGGGATCCCCAAAAAGAGAGGTTTTAGAAAGGACTGGAAACAATGGCAGGATTTCATTTGGATGATACAATTGCCGCAGTGTCCACAGCGATGGCGCCGGCGGGAATTGGTATTGTAAGAATCAGCGGAAACGATGCATTCGAAGTGGCGGACCGCGTATTCCGTGCAAAAAAAGAAGGAAAAAAGCTTTCCGCGGTCAAATCCCATACGATTCATTATGGATGGATTACCGAAGGGGAGGAAGTGATTGATGAGGTCCTTGTCATGGTAATGAAAGGACCGAAAACATATACAGGTGAAAATACCGTCGAGATCGACTGTCACGGCGGTGTGCTGGCGGTAAAAAAGGTGCTTGAGGCAGTCTTACATGCGGGCGCGCGGGCGGCAGATCCGGGCGAGTTTACGAAACGGGCGTTTCTGAACGGAAGAATGGATCTGACGCAGGCCGAAGCGGTCATGGATGTCATTTCGGCGAAAAGTGCCTATGCCTTAAAAAGCTCCGAGAGCCAGCTGCGCGGAACGGTGAAAAAGGCGATCCGGGCAATTCGCGAGAAGCTGATTTATGAGATCGCGTTTATCGAGTCGGCGCTTGATGACCCGGAGCACATCAGTCTGGACGGATACCCGGAGCGGCTGGCCGTGGTTGTTGCGGAGCAGAAAAAACAGGTTGAAAAGCTCCTGGCATCTGCGGATGAGGGTAAGATGATCCAGGAGGGCATCAAGACAGTTATTCTTGGAAAGCCGAATGCCGGAAAATCGTCGCTTTTGAATCTGCTGGCCGGAGAGGAAAAGGCGATTGTAACGGATATCGCCGGAACGACGCGCGATGTGCTCGAGGAAAATCTGGTGCTGAAGGGTATTTCCCTTCGGATTCTCGATACGGCGGGTATCCGCAAGACGGCGGACACGGTCGAGAAAATCGGCGTGGACCGTGCGCTCGAACACGCAAAAGATGCGGATCTGATCCTCTACGTGGTGGATGCGTCGGTGCCGCTCGATGAGAATGATGCGAAAATTATGGAAATCCTGAAAGGGCGCAAGGCGATTGTGCTGCTGAATAAATCAGATCTGACCGCGGTGATCGAAAAAGAGGAGATGGAGCAAAAGACAGGTGCTCCGGTCATCAGCATTTCGGCGCGGGAAGAGACGGGCATGGAAGAGCTGGAGGAGCAAATGAAAAAGATGTTTTTCCAAGGTGAAATTTCGTTCAACGATGAGGTTTACATCACGAATGCGCGTCATAAACAGGCGCTTCTGGAAGCAAAAAAGAGTCTGGAGCTGACGGCAGGCAGCATCGAAATGGGTATGCCGGAGGACTTCTTCTCGATTGACCTAATGAATGCGTATGAGGAACTTGGCTCGATCATCGGTGAAGCGGTGGGAGAGGACCTTGTGAATGAGATTTTCAGCAAGTTCTGTACAGGCAAATAGTCACGAAACAGTTCGTAGAGTTTAGACAGAAAAGGACAGGAAAAATGGCAGTTTTAGAAGAAACAATTGATATTGCCGTCATCGGTGCGGGCCATGCGGGATGCGAGGCAGCACTTGCGGCAGCGCGGATGGGGCTGGAAACGGTTGTATTTACGGTAAGTGTCGACAGCATCGCGATGATGCCGTGCAATCCGAACATCGGAGGAACCTCGAAGGGACACCTCGTAAAAGAGATCGACGCGCTCGGCGGCGAGATGGGTAAAAATATTGATAAGACGTTTATTCAGTCGAAAATGCTGAATCAATCGAAGGGACCGGCGGTGCATTCGCTGCGTGCGCAGGCGGATAAGCGGGCGTACAGCCAGTCGATGCGCGAGGTTCTTGAAAATACCGATCATCTGACGATCCGCCAGATGGAGATTGCGGAGCTGATCGTGGAAGACGGTGTTCTGACGGGTGTAAAGGCCGTTTCCGGCGCGATTTACCACTGTAAGGCTGCCGTCCTCTGTACCGGCGTTTATCTGAATGCACGGTGCATTTACGGCGATGTGAGCACGTATACCGGCCCGAACGGACTGCAGGCGGCGACGCATCTGACGGATTCCCTGAAAGCGAACGGCGTGGAGATGGTGCGTTTTAAAACAGGAACACCGGCGCGTATTGACAAGCGGAGCATTGACTTTTCGAAAATGGAAGAGCAGTTTGGCGATGAGCGCGTTGTGCCGTTCTCATTCTCGACCGATCCGGAGAGCGTACAGATCGATCAGGAATCCTGCTGGCTGACGTATACGAATGAAGAAACGCACAAAATTATCCGCGAAAATCTGAATCGGTCGCCACTGTATTCCGGCATGATCGAGGGAACGGGTCCGCGGTACTGTCCTTCGATTGAGGATAAGGTCGTAAAATTTGCGGATAAAAACCGCCATCAGGTGTTCCTGGAGCCGGAGGGAAGATACACGAACGAGATGTACGTCGGCGGCATGTCGAGTTCACTGCCGGAGGATGTGCAGATTGCGATGTATCACACCGTGCCGGGCCTGGAACACGCGAAAATCGTGCGGAATGCGTATGCGATCGAGTACGACTGCATTAACCCGAGACAGCTTCTGCCGTCCCTCGAGTTCAAGGCGATCAAAAATCTGTTTTCCGGCGGCCAGTTTAACGGTAGTTCGGGATATGAAGAGGCTGCGGCACAGGGTCTGATCGCGGGTATCAACGCAGCGCTTTGCGTACAGGGAAAAGAGAAATTGGTGCTCGACCGTTCGGAGTCGTACATCGGCGTTCTGATCGACGACCTCGTGACGAAAGAGAACCATGAGCCGTACCGTATGATGACGAGCCGCGCGGAATACCGTCTGCTGCTCCGTCAGGACAACGCGGATCTGCGTCTGCGCAAATACGGCTACCGCGTGGGTCTGATCAGCGAGGAGCAGTATGAGGCACTGAAAGTAAAAGAACAGCAGATTCAGGAAGAGATTGAGCGCGTGGAGAATACGTATGTGGGAACGAGCTCGAACATCAATGAGCTTCTGGAAGAGTATGGATCAACGCTGCTTTCCGGCGGAAGTTCGCTCGCAGAGCTGATCCGCCGGCCGGAGCTGAATTATAAGATGCTGGCGGAAGTAGATCCGAAAAGACCCAAGCTGCCGGAGGATGTGCAGGAGCAGGTCAACATCAACATCAAGTACGACGGCTACATCAAGCGCCAGATGAAGCAGGTGGAGCAGTTCAAGAAGATGGAAGAGAAGAAGATCCCGGAGAATATCAATTACGACGAGATTCAGAGTCTGCGTATCGAGGCGAAACAGAAGCTGAACCTGTACCGCCCGATCAACATCGGCCAGGCGTCCCGTATTTCAGGCGTTTCCCCGGCGGATATTTCGGTTCTGCTGGTGTATCTGGGACATAAATAAAGGACAGATATGCATGGCTGAATTACATTCTTATGCAGCGAAACAGCAAGTGTTTTGATACTGCGTGGACAGGAACAAAAAGTGCAGCGGGCACTTGGAAGAATAGAGTAGAACGGAGAACAACATGAAAGAATACAATCTTGAAGGATTTGAGCGCGGCCTTTTTGAGCTTGGAATCACACTTTCCGAGGAGCAGAAAACGCAGTTTCTGCAGTATTATGAGCTGCTTGTAGAGTGGAATTCGTTTATGAATCTGACGGCGATTACGGAGTTCGATCAGGTGATTACGAAGCATTTTCTCGACAGTCTGTCGCTGGTGAAGGTCTGTGATGTGGAACAGGCGGGACGCATTCTCGACGTGGGAACGGGAGCCGGTTTTCCGGGAATCCCGCTGAAAATCGCGTTTCCGGAGGTGGAAGTTGTACTGCTGGATTCACTGAATAAGAGAGTGAAATTCCTGAATGAGGTGATCGGACAGCTTGGCCTTTCGAAAATCACGGCGGTTCACGGAAGAGCCGAGGATTTCGCACGCCAGAAGGATTACCGGGAGCAGTTTGATCTCGTGGTATCACGCGCGGTGGCGAATTTAAGCTCGCTTTCGGAGTACTGTCTGCCGTATGTGAAGGTGGGCGGACGGTTTGTTTCGTATAAATCGGGCAAATTGAATGAGGAGCTTGCCGCAGCTCAAAAAGCGATTCATGTGCTCGGCGGCGAAGCAAAAGAGCCGGTCTATTTCCAGCTTACGGGAACCGAGGATGAGCGATCGTTTGTCTGTATCGAGAAGGGGAAGGCAACGCCGAAAAAGTACCCGAGAAAAGCGGGAACACCGGCGAAGGAGCCGATTCAGTAAAAAATTCAAAAAAATAAAAGAAGCGCTGCAAAGAACAGAAGAAAAAAGTTCTTTGCAGCGCTTTTTGACGTTCTGAAAACGTTTAGGATGCCATACAGCAGCCCGGAATCAGAAATCCGATGTAGCTGATGAGGAACAGTACCAGCCAGATCGTTCCAGGCAGGAGTGTCAGATGGCAGGAGGCGCGCTTCCACTCGGCGGGAAGTTTCGCGGTGAGAGAAGAGTAGCCGTCGTCGATCCAGATCATCAGAGGGACGAGCGCCGGCATCAGGTAGCGGCCCTGAGACTGGTAATCGCTGAAATACGTGTTGTACATGTCCATGAACAGCGTGACCAGGCAGGCGAGGAACAGCATCACAAAGAGGAGAAGCTGCGGCTTTTTGCGGAACCAGTGCGGAACCATGCCGAGGAACAAAAACACTAGGAATCCGAATGCCATCAGGGCGCCGTACAGCAGATAAAGCACCATCGGGAGATGGACGGTCATGTAGGAGAACGAGCCGATGAAGCTGCTGACGGTCGAGAACAGCCAGTTGGAGGTGCGGCCCTCCGGGGTCTGTAAATACGTCTGCTGGAAGTTCCAGCCTTCGGATGCCGGGGTCTGACGATTCTCTGGTTTGTATTCATCGGCTGCGTACAGCGCTGCGGATTCATTCGAGGTGCGCATGCCGAGCAGATCGCCGTCGTGGATGACGGCATTGCGGATGAAGAACCAGCCGCCGATCAGGAAGGCGATAGCGAAAACAGCCAGCGCTTTGACAAAAATTTCTTTTGCCGGTTTCCGGAAATGAATCATCAGCGCGAAGAACAGCAGAATGCTGCACAGCAGGTACGCGTAGGCGTTATAGTACGACAGCGCGCAGAGTCCGCAGCCTGCTCCCAGGCCGATACAGTCTTTTTTGCAGAATGCGCTTTTCATGCCGCGAATCCAGAAATAGATGATCAGTGCGACCGTGAAAACGGCGAACGAGTCGTTGTTCACATAGCAGGAGAGGAACACAAACTGCGGCAGAAAACCGACGAAAATACCGCCGAGCAGTGCGGATTCGCGCCGTTCAAAGAGCTCTTCGCCGATCAGAAAGACAACGATCAGTGTGCCGGTGCCGGAAAGGACGCTGGTGAGGCGGGCGGCAGTTAAGAGAACCGCTGCACTTCCGTTGAACAGCGCTGCAATGCCCATAAATACCGCGCTGATGAGTGCAGTCAGATACGGATACAGCGCATAGGAAAAGCCCCACAGCGGGTGGCGCACCGCTTCCTCCATGCCGTTCGGCAATGCGTGGTGTGAGACGATGTATTCCGGAATCAGCATCCGCATCGCCTCATCGGGGGCGTGTTCGGTTTTCAGGAAAATCGAGGTGCCAAAAGAGATGCAGAAAAAGCCGAAAATCAGCATATACTTGGCCCAGTAGTAGTCTTTTTTATTCATAGAGTCTCCTAAAATCTCCAGTCCCGGACGGGAAAAAGTCCGGCGTAATATTTTGCGGCGGAACAAAAATGGAAAAGCGTCTGTCCGCGGATACGTTATAGTATACATGATTCTTATGGTAAAAGAAATTGATTTTTCGTCGAAAAACAAACAAACTGCTCCATGGCTTCACTGTTTTTTCACAAATTTTCCAGCAAATTATCACATTTTCAGAATAAGATAAAGTGTCTTTAGAAAATGAGAGCATCTCCGGCTCTTTCACCCCCAAGGGCGGGCCGGAACTGCTTTAAGAAACAAGGAGGAAGGAACATTGATAGAGGTTAAAAACCTGGTGAAACGCTATGGCGACCACGTAGCTGTCAATAACCTGAGTTTTACCGTAGAAGAAGGCCAGATCTATGGATTTCTTGGCCCGAATGGAGCCGGAAAATCAACGACCATGAACATCATCACCGGCTATCTGGCATCTACGGAGGGCGAAGTGCTGATCAACGGCCACAACATCCTGGAGGAGCCGGAGGAGGCAAAAAAATGCATCGGCTATCTGCCGGAGCTGCCGCCGGTCTACACGGACATGACCGTTCTGGAATATCTGAAATTCGTGGCGGAATTAAAGAAAATTCCAAAGGATCAGAGAAAGAAACAGATTCTTGAGGTCATGAATCTGGTGAAGATCACCGATATGCAGAACCGTCTGATCAAGAACCTGTCGAAAGGATACCGTCAGAGAGTCGGACTGGCACAGGCGGTGCTCGGTTATCCGCCGATCATCATTCTCGACGAGCCGACCGTAGGTCTGGACCCGAAGCAGATCATTGAGATCCGCGATCTGATTAAATCACTGGGCAAAAAACATACCGTTATCTTAAGTTCCCATATCCTTTCCGAGGTCAGCGCCGTCTGCGATTACGTCATGATTATCGCAAAGGGACAGCTCGTTGCGAGTGATACCCCGGAAAACTTAAGTAAACTGATGCTTGGATCAAACACGGTTACATGTACCGTTCACGGAACGAGAAAGCAGCTGGTTCCGGCGCTTAATGCGCTCGATGCAAAAGAGATCCAATATGAAAATACGCCGAATGAGGAGCAGATTAAGGTAAAAATTACCACTGAAAAGGATAAGGATATCCGCGAGGAGCTGTTCTATGCACTGGCAAAGGCCAACTGCCCGATCCTCGAGCTGACTTCCTCCTCGATGTCTCTGGAAGACGTCTTCCTGGAGCTGACCGATGATTCCGGAAAGGCTGCAAGAAAGCTGAAAAAAGCAGAGAAAGAACAGCTGAAACAAAAAGAATGTGAAAAAGAATGTGAACCGGAAGCAGACAAAACGGCTGTCGGGGAAACGTCGGAAGAAGAAAGCACAGATACAGCAGAATCAGCCGCTGAAACAAAACAGGAGGAGGGAGACGCACAATGACGGCGATTTATAAAAAAGAGTTAAAAAGCTATCTGACAAGCATGGTCGGATATCTGTTTATGGCGTTTACTCTGGCGCTGTTCGGTCTGTATTTTACGGCCATCAACCTGCAGCAGGGTTACCCGGAGATCGGATACGCACTGCAGAATTCCGCATTTATTCTGCTGATCGCAGTACCGGTTCTGACGATGCGTGTCCTGTCGGAGGAGCAGAAAAATAAGACGGATCAGCTGCTCCTTACCGCACCGGTAAAAATTTCCGATATTATCCTTGGAAAATATCTGGCACTTCTCACCATTTATGTGATTCCAGTGCTGATTATGTGCCTGTATCCGCTGCTTCTTGGAACCCACGGAACAGTTTCCTACGCTGTATCCTACACTTCGATCCTTGGCTATTTCCTGCTGGGAGCAGCCTATATTTCGGTCGGCGTGTTTGTTTCCTCCATCACCGAGAGTCAGGTCATCGCAGCCGTTGTCGGCTTTGTGATCCTGTTCCTGTGCTACGTGGAGAGCGGTATTGCAAATTTCTTCCCGGAGGGAGCCGGAAGTTCCTTTTTTGCGTTCTTTATCATCATTGCGCTGGTATGTCTCTGGATCGGCAGTATGATTAAAAACCCGATCATTACCGGCGTGATTGCCGTGATTGGCGAGGGCGCGCTGACAGCAGTTTACTTCATAAAATCCACCCTTCTTGAGGGAAAAATCCAGGATCTGCTCGGTATATTCAACATGGCAGGCCATATGGATAACTTTGTGAACGGTATTCTGGACATCGGCGGTGTTGTTTATTACCTGTCCGTTATTGCAATCTGCACTTTCCTTGCAATGCAGTCCCTGCAGAAAAAACGCTGGAATTAGGAGGTGGAGACGATGAGCAGCGAAAAGAAGGAAAAGAAACAGCATAAAATGAATTTTAACATTAAAGAAAAGCTGAAAAAGACGTTCTCCAAAGAACATCTGAAGGAAGTGTTCACCGGCGAGGAGCAGAAAAAGCACCTGAAACAGGGCTCTTATTCTTCGATTATGACGGTGATAGTTCTGGCTGTGATTGTGGTCATCAACCTGATCGTGGCGCAGATTCCGACCAGTAAAACGCAGATTGACCTGAGTACCCAGAAAATGTATTCCATTACAGATGAGACGAAAACGGCATTAAAGGATCTCGATCAAGACGTTACCCTGTATTATATTGTGCAGAAGGGCAGTGAGGATGACACCATCGAGAAGCTGCTGGAGCACTACGATGAGCTTTCTGACCATATCAAAGTAGAGACAAAAGACCCGGATCTGTATCCGAAATTTACGAGCCAGTATACCGATCAGACGGTAGCTGCAAACAGTGTGATTGTCGTATGCGGCGATAAGAGCAAGGTGGTCAGCAACAGTGATATGTGGGAGACTTCCACAAACTATCAGACCTATCAGACACAGACGACCGGCTTTGACGGCGAGGGTCAGATTACCAGCGCCATCACGTATGTGACGAGTGAAAACAACCCGAAGGTTTACTGGGTAACCGGCCACGGCGAGGCTTCCGAGAGTGATCTCTCTACAAACTTCAGTGATGCCATTAACAAAAACAATGTGGAAATTAGTGATCTTGCCCTGATGACAGACGATATCCCGGAGGATGCCGAGGAGCTTGTAATCATGTCCCCGACCACCGATTTTTCAGAGGATGAGGCAAATAAAGTCATTACCTACCTGGAAAACGGCGGAAAACTTCTGATGTTCACCAGCTATACCGGAACGGATATGCCAAATCTGGATTCCATTCTGGAAAATTACGGCGTGAAACGCTCCAGCGGAATTGTTGTGGAGACCGATTCCCAGCATTATTATCCGCAGATGCCGTATTATCTGCTGCCGAACATTCAGAGTGATGACATTACAACCGAAGTAAAGAGTAATTACATTCTGATGCCGGTTGCACAGGCAATTCAGAAGCTCGATTCTTATCGTGATACCATTACGATCAAGAGCCTTCTGACGACCACCGAGGACGCTTATATTGAAAATGACCCGGAGAACAGCACCTGGTCGAAGAGTGCGGACAGTGAGACGGGCGCATTTGACCTTGGCGTTTCCATTACAGAAACTGTAGATGATAAAGAGACACAGATCATTTATTTCTCGAGTGCATCGATGCTGAGCAGCCAGATTGACCAGGCAATCAGCGGTGCGAACTCGAAGCTGGCAGCGACTGCACTGACCTCCATGTGTGATGTGGAGCAGACCGTTGTTATTCCAAGCAAGAGCACAAGCTATACAAACCTGGTATTTACACAGGGAGCAGTTAACACCTGGTCTATTATTACCATTGCGGGAATTCCGCTGGTACTTGTTGTGATTGGCGTGATGATCTGGATGAAGAGGAGAAAACAGTGATGAAGAAAAAAGGAAAGATGGCGGCCTGCCTGATCCTTTTGGTACTGCTTCTTGCCGTACTGGTGGTGCTGACGAAGAAAAACAGCACCGCCGATGCGGACAGCGGCAGTTCGGATTCTGGTGCAGACGCCGAAAAAGTGGTTGATTTTTCAAAAGATGATGTAACAGCGCTTTCGTTCCAGATCAACGGAGAGACGGTGTCCTTTACGAAAACAGCAGGAGACGATGATACCGATATCTGGACATACGATCAGGAGGATGGATTCCCACTGGATGAGGGCAAGATAACGAACGTTTTAAGCTCTCTTAGCAGCATGACAGCAGAAAGAGTCATTGAAGGCGATGAAATCGATTCTATGGCCGATTTTGGGCTCGAGACGCCGTCTCAGGAGGTTGTAGTGACTGCGGGAGACGAGAAAACGACGATTCATGTCGGAGATAAGAACAGCTCGAGCAGATACTATATTTATCTGAACGATGATACGAGTAAGGTTTATCTGGTAAGCACATCGCTTGGAACGATGTTCCCGTCCGATATGATGGAGTGGGCGACAACGGAATCCATGCCATCTGTGACGGCGGAAAACATTACAAAGCTGCAGGTGGATGGTGAGAACGGATATACGCTGACAAAAGAAGTAAGCGCTGCTGATTCGGCACTCCAGACGGATGAATGGCAGGTTGTGAACGCAGATGGAGCGGCACATGGCGGTGATGCGGATTCGATCGGCACCATGACAAGTGCAGTGGCATCTCTTAGCTTTGGAGATCTTGTTACGTACAACGCATCGGATCTTTCCCAGTACGGACTGGATCAGCCAAAGACGACGATTCGCGTGCATTACACGGAAGAGCAGGAGGTTGAGGCTGACGATACAACAACGGCAGATACTTCTTCGGATTCCACAACAGATTCTGCATCAAGCGACAGCACTGCAACGAGCTCTTCTTCCGAAACGACAACCGTTACGGTGGAGAAAGATCTGGTATTGTATGTCGGCAATGCAAATGAGGACGGCGGTTCTTATTACGTGAAGCTGGACGGCTCGAATGAAGTTCATCTGATGACGGCTTCGAACGTTGAAACCTTCACCGGAAAGAAGGCATCTGATTTTTGGAACATGTATATCGGCATGGAAAATGTATCGGATCTGACGAGTCTTGATATTACGTATAACGGCGAGACGAAGACGTATGTACGCCATGTGGAAGAGAAAAAGGATGACGACAGCGATTCCACAACACAGGAAATCAGTTACATCTGCGGCGATGAAACGATTGATAAATCAACGTTTACCACGTTCTATTCTTCGCTCATTGGCCTGAAGGCGCAGACGAAGGATGAAAGCCTCGTGCAGGCCAAGGATGCCGAGTTTACCGCAGTCTTCCATATGACAGACGGCGACCTGACATTTGCTTACAGCCCGTATGATTCGAGCTTCTATTACACGGTAGATGAGGACGGAGTGCCGTCTCTTGTGAATAAAAATAACGTGAAGACCATGCTGGAAAATTACGGGAAACTGCTTGCGGCAAAGACGGAAGATGACAGTTCTTCAGACAGCACGTCAGAATCAGCGGAATAAAGAGTCATTAAAATCTGGTTAAAATTGAAAACGGAGGATTTACTGAGAGTGAAAAAATCAGTAAGTCTTCCGCTTTTTTATGGGAAAATGAAAGCGGAAGAAGTATAATGGGAGTATAACAAAGACGGTGGATGGGGGGTGAAAGGATGAAAAAGGTTTGTTTGACAGTATTGTGTATTCTGCTGGTGGGCTGCGGTAATGCAGAAACGGCGGAAACAGAGGAGAAAATGCGGTTTGAAAATCTGGATCCGGCAAAGGTAAATATGCAGTACGGAGGGTTGAAGGAGTGGGATCGGTTTTATAATAGCTTTTATGAGCAGAAAGAGGGAAGCGATCTCATTGTTCTAGGAACGGTAGAGGATTATAGCTGTTTTGCCGGGGGAATTGAGATTGCAACCGATATTTCACTGCGGGTGGATGACGTTTTGAAAGGTGATATGGAAGCCGGAGAACATATTACGGTTCGAAAGCCGGGCGGAGCAGTTACGGTGGAAGAGTATCTGCAGTCCATGGAGGATGCGGGAATTACGTACTGGAACGCAGAGGAGCTGAAAGCGGAGTATTCGGAGGAGGAACGGCGGGAGAACTATATACAGATCAGCTTCTGCGACCTTGATCCGGTGATCGGGCAGAAATCCTTGTATTTTCTGGAGAAAGATGCGGAAAAGGAGCTTTATTACCGGCTTTGCGACGGGTTTGGACAGTATGTAGAGACTGCGTCGGGTGAATATGTAAACGCGTATGAGATTGCAGATGAGAAAAGAAATGCGGATGAGCCAATGATGCTTGCACTGGGAGAAACGGTGGAATTTGACCCGGATGCAGCGCCGGAGGAGAGAATTAATATTTATACGATGGATGAAATAAAAGAGGGAATGGAAACGTATACAGCGCCGCCAACGGATTATCCGGGCGCAGAGGAAGATGCGTTGGAAATGGACTGTGAGCCGGGTTAAAAATGGAAAAACGGAGGATTTACTGACATGGAAATATCAGTAAATTCTCCGTTTTTTTGTCTCATTTTTTTCGCTCGAGGCCGGGAGCAGAAGGGGGTATTACTGTACCGGTGCGAAGAAGATCTGGATCTGGTCTAAGAGGGCCTGTGGGGCCTCCATCTGTGGCATGTGCTTTGTTTTCGGCAGGATCTGGGTTTCGATGGAAGTGTTGAGTGCCGTGTACAGCGCAAAGGTTTCTGCGATGCCTGGTTCCTCCTCACCGCCGATGAGGAACATGCTGTTGTCGATGTGTTTTAAGGCGTGGCCGATGTTGAGGTTCACGTAATTGCCCGCAAGGCTTGCAAAAAGGTACTTTCCGGCGCTGTTCTGGAGGTGTGCGGACTCGTAGAAGGCGTCTACGTCCTCCGGTGAGCGGTGAAATGGGTTGTGATAATAGCTCTCGGTGAATAAAAGCTCGATGTTGGAGCGGCCGGTGAGCGTGTGGTACAGCAGCGTGCCGACAAGCGGGAGCTCAATCATGCGTTTCAGGAAGCGGCTGCGTTTATCCGGAATTTTGTTGAGCTTGGCAAGGTCGGTCGGGTTGATCATCATGATTCGGCCGAAGCATTTCGGGGCTGTATTGCAGGCGGTTACGACGAAAGAACCGGATAAACCGGATGCAATTACGTCGGTTGGACATCCGATGACCTGCTTGATGAAGGTGACGATGAGCTGTACGTATAAAAAGTTCGTGTACGTGATCGCCGGCTTGTCGGAACGGCCGCAGCCGAGAAGATCGAGTGTGTAGACGGTGTGATCCTTTGCGAGAGTATCCTCAATATACTGCCATTCGCGGCCGCTGGAGGCACAATGTAAGTCATGAAGTAAGAGCATCGGGGTTCCGGTGCCTTTTTTTGTGTAAAAAATATCGCCGAACTGCCAGGAAAAGATCTCTTTTTCAGCCGAGGCGAGCAGGTTTTTCCGTACGGCGGCGGTATCGAGCGTTTTATTCAGAAAGTAAATCGCTGCGCCGGACATCGTGGTGAGGACACTCAAGGTGACCAGTTTTTTGCTGTGTTTCATATGATAAAACTCCTTTCAGGGGTCTCCCGGAGGGGAGGAATCGGTTCGAAACGTTGTGTTGAGCTTATTATAAGCGAAAAAAGGGAAAGATACAATGCAAAAATTAAGGGAAAAATGAGAAAAAGAGACGAAAACAAGGCGCAATTTAACAAAAAGCGTAGACAATTCAGGAGAACTACGTTATGTCAACTACTGGCGAATGGCATATTTAAATAGTTTACATAACTGCAAAAAACAGAGAAAAAATGATGCAATAATACACATAAAAGCATGAAAACGGCACTATGGGATAAAATCCTTCCAGATTGGTAAAAATCCATGAAAAAATGGTCCCAAAATGCGTTTAGTAAATGGTTTGGAAAATCCGAAAAAACGAATGTAAAAGTTCAATTCATACGAAAATATAAAAATATAATTAAATAATTTAATAAAAGAGAGAAAACAGAGACGAAAAACTACGTGAAACACGCGAAAATACAGGAAAAATGTAGAAAATACGGAGAAAATCAAAAATAGAATAGAAAATACGATTATTTTAAAAATAAGAGAGGTGAAAAATGAGAGTGATTTTCGGAAAGCCGGGAAGCAAATCGCTTCTCACTGATCGCCGAAGACCGAAAATCGTAAAAAACGATGTTTCACGTGAAACATTTTGAGAGACGTGAAACGTGAAAAATGAGACGGGAAAAGTGACATAAGTAGAAACGAAAAAATGAAGGACGATCTAAAAAAATAGCAAAAAGAGGGTGTAAAACGACGGAAGAGGCGGAAAAAGCAAAAAAGATAAAAATGAGTTGAGAAAAGGCAAAAAACGACTGAAAAGGGGAAAATGTAGTATAGACATGGGCGAAAAGAATAAAAACGGGAGGGAGAGGCAGTGAAAGGCAAGAAAATGGTGTGAAATGGCGATGAGGGATAAAAAACGGAGAGAAGGAATAAAAAATGTTGATAAAAGAGAAAAAGTGAGATTGTTTACAAAAAAAGAAAAAGGTAAGCCAGAAAGATGGAAAAGAGGATAAAAGACGTGGCAGCGAGAGAAAAATATTAAAACCATAAAAACAGAAAAATTATAGTGAAATCAAATAAATCGATAAAAAACAGAAAATGTGCAGCTTGGCCTGTAAAATAAAAAAAATCAAAGAAAAACCGCCCGAAAAGAGAAAAACTGGAGAAAAAATGAAAAAGAGGATGTCTCACGGATTATGCCTCTTACTGATGAAAATAAAGAGAAAAATGCTGCAAATTTGAAAAAAGCGAGGAAGAACGATGAAAAAACAGAGCCCTGGTGAATAAAAATACATTTTATATACAAAAGAGACATTTACGATCACCGAACAACCATAAACAGTTTTGATTCCTGATCTATGTATCAATAATATCCTGATAAGTTGATTTTTTCTTCCTAATCACCTGAGATTTCCTTGAAAAAGAGCATCACACGATTAAAATAACGTTTCCAGTATATTTATACCTCAAAAACGTCAAAAATTAAAATGTTTCACGTGAAACATTTTATAAAAACTGTGTGAAACAGAAAAAATGTTCTGACATTGCAGAATTACTTGGAAACCATCAAAAAAATGCAAAATCATCGCTGAAAAAATTCCAAAAAGCCTTTAAACAGCGTAAAAACCGAGAAAAATTATTGTAAAACAGTGCTTTTCAAAATGTTTCACGTGAAACATCGCCAAAAATCTCCAATTTTCTTATGTTTCAAACCGCCTAATCATGCAAAAATGCAGAAAATGTTTCACGTGAAACATTTCCAGTAGTAAAATCCGGCGTAGTATGATAAAATATCTTTGTCCCAAATTGGGGCAATTTTGAGATAGAATCTGAAGAATTCCTCAGATAGACTGGCATAGAAAAGGAGATTTTTCCTATCTATATGCCAAAACACCTGCCGCATGAATCATTTTTTTGAAAGAAGTGCCGGCAGGTCATTTCCTGTAAAAAGGAAAAACTGCAAATGGAAAACAAAAAGATGAAAGGAGGCAATACATATTTTGGGAAGAACAATTGCAATTGCAAACCAGAAAGGCGGCGTAGGCAAATCTACCACCGCAATTAACCTTTCTTCCTGTTTAGGAGAAATGGGACAAAAAGTTCTGACCATTGATATGGACCCGCAGGGAAATACCACCAGCGGAATGGGAGTAGAGAAAAATGAAGTGGAAAATACCATCTATGAGCTGCTTCTTGGAGAGTCAAAACTGGAGGACTGCATCATTCCTCTGAATTTTGACAATCTTTCCCTTATCCCTTCCAATGTCAATCTGGCCGGAGCGGAGATCGAGCTGATCGGGGTGGAAGACAAAGAATTCATCCTGAAAAACGCAATTGATCAGGTTCGCGATCAGTACGACTTCATTATTATTGACTGTCCGCCATCCTTAAATATGCTGACAATCAACGCGATGACCACCGCGGACACCGTTCTGGTGCCGATTCAGTGTGAATATTACGCACTGGAGGGCTTATCCCAGCTTATGCACACGATTGAGCTGGTGCAGGAGCGTCTGAATCCGGAACTGGAGATGGAAGGCGTTGTCTTTACCATGTACGATGCGAGAACGAATCTTTCTCTGCAGGTAGTAGAAAACGTAAAAGACAGCCTGGATCAGAATATCTACAAAACCATTATTCCGAGAAATGTCCGCCTTGCGGAGGCACCGAGCTACGGTATGCCGATCAACTATTACGACAAGCGGTCCACCGGTGCAGAGAGCTACCGTCTCCTGGCAGACGAAGTGATTCACAGGGGGGATGAAGAGTAATGGCAGCGAGAAGAGGAGGATTAGGCAAGGGCCTGGATTCCCTGATTTCACCGGGACATTCGGCCAAAGCAGAAGCAAAAGAGAAACCGGTAAAACCGGAGGTCAAAGTAGTCGAGAAGGTTGTTGAAAAAGTTGTCGAAAAACCAGTTGAGATGAAACTGAAAATCTCCGAAATTGAACCGAACCGCGAACAGCCGCGAAAATCCTTTGACGAGGACGGCCTGATCGAACTTTCGGAATCCATTAAACAGTTCGGAGTTCTACAGCCGATTCTGGTGCAGAAAAAAGATGATTATTATGAGATCATCGCAGGGGAACGGAGATGGAGGGCTGCAAAGCTTGCCGGAATCAAAGAAGTACCGGTCATCATCAAAGATTTTACCGAGCAGGAAGTTGTCGAGATTTCCCTGATTGAAAATATTCAGAGAGAATCCCTGAACCCGATTGAGGAGGCACATGCATACAAACGCCTGATGGAAGAGTTCCATCTCCGCCAGGATGAAATCGCAGAGCGCGTTTCCAAGAGCAGAACGGCGGTTACAAACTCGATGCGTCTCCTGAAACTGGACGACAGGGTACAGCAGATGGTTGTCGATGAAATGCTGACAACCGGTCATGTGCGTACGCTGCTGGCGCTGGAGAATAAAGAGCTCCAGTACAATACGGCAATGAAAATCTTCGATGAAAAGCTCAGTGTCCGTGAGACCGAGCGCCTGGTCAAAGAGATCCTGAATCCGAAGGTGAAGAAAGAAAAGAAAGTCAATCTGGAAGAGGAAGCCATCTACGAAGGTCTGGAAGAGAAAATTAAGAGCATCATTGGTACGAAGGTTTCCATTCACCGCGGGGCAAAGCACAAAGGAAAGATCGAGATCGAGTATTATTCCCAGGAAGAGCTCGAGAGAATCATGGATCTGTTTGAATCAATACAGTAAGAGGTAGAATAATGAGCGATTTATTTAGTAAGGTAGGAATTGACCTTGGCGTTGTTGTACTTCTTCTGATTGTACTGATTATCGTGATGATGATTATGACGGTCAGCATGTCGCTGCGTCTGAGCAGACTGAACCAGAAGTACAGAAGCTTTATGAAGGGAAAAGACGCCCAGTCACTCGAAAAGCTGTTTCATCAGCGGTTCAAGGAAATTGACAAACTGAACAAGCAGAATGAGCTGACGAAAAAAAATCTTGCGGATCTGAAAAAGATCCAGGGCATGACGCTGAACAAATACGGAATCGTAAAATATGATGCGTTTGACGATGTGGGCGGAAAGATGAGTTTTGCGCTGGCAATGCTCGACAAAGAAAACACAGGTTTTATCCTGAATGCAATCCACAGCCGTGACAACTGTTTTTTATATCTGAAAGAGATCGTAAAAGGCGAGTCCTATATCATGCTGAGCGCCGAGGAAATCGACGCGCTGCGCCAGGCAATTACGATGAATTCGATCGATCTGATGTAAAAGCGGACCGCAGAAAAACAGCATGAAAGAACGCTTGAAAAAATGCATATACTGTTATATGATGGTACTGGAACGCGCCAAACCCGCATAAATGCTGGAAAAACGGCAGTGGTTCCGGGCTGGAAAGAACAAAAAGAATCCCGCCAAAATGAGGGGATAAGATCTACTAGGAGGAAATTATGTTAGACATTAAGTTTTTAAGAGAAAACCCGGAAGTTGTAAAACAGAATATCCGAAATAAATTCCAGGATCAGAAACTGGAGCTGGTTGATAAAGTCATCGAGCTGGACAAAGAAAACCGTGATATCAAACAGGAAGTAGAAGCACTTCGTGCAAAAAGAAACAAAATCTCCAAACAGATCGGCGCACTGATGGGCCAGGGCAAGAGAGAAGAGGCTGAGGAAGTAAAGAAACAGGTAGCTGTTGACGGTTCCCGCATCGAGGCTCTTTCTGCAAGAGAAAAAGAAGTAGAAGAAGAAATCAAGAAGATCATGATGGTGATCCCGAACATCATCGATCCTTCCGTACCGATCGGAAAAGATGACAGCGAGAACGTAGAAGCAGAGCGCTTCGGCGAGCCGGTTGTACCGGATTTTGAAATCCCGTATCACACCGACATTATGGAGTCCTTCGACGGAATCGATCTGGACGCAGCAAGAGAAGTTGCAGGAAACGGATTCTATTATCTGATGGGCGACATTGCACGCCTCCACTCTGCCATCCTTTCTTATGCAAGAGATTTCATGATCGACCGCGGATTTACCTACTGCGTACCGCCTTTCATGATCCACGGCAACGTCGTAAACGGTGTTATGAGCTTCGCTGAGATGGAGTCCATGATGTACAAAATCGAGGGCGAGGATCTGTACCTGATCGGAACCAGCGAGCACTCCATGATCGGTAAATTCATCGACAGCATCATCCCGGAGGAGAAACTGCCTCTGACCCTGACCAGCTACTCTCCGTGCTTCCGTAAAGAAAAAGGAGCACACGGCATCGAGGAGCGTGGTGTTTATCGTATCCACCAGTTCGAGAAACAGGAGATGGTTGTTGTCTGCAAACCGGAAGACAGCATGATGTGGTATGACAAACTGTGGAAGAACACCGTAGACCTGTTCCGTTCCATGGATATCCCGGTTCGTACTCTGGAGTGCTGCTCCGGTGACCTGGCTGACCTGAAAGTAAAATCTGTCGATGTTGAGGCATGGTCTCCGCGTCAGAAGAAATACTTCGAGGTAGGAAGCTGCTCCAACCTTGGTGATGCACAGGCAAGACGTCTGAAAATCCGTGTCAACGGCGAGGACGGAAAGAAATACCTGGCACATACCCTGAACAACACCGTAGTTGCTCCGCCGCGTATGCTGATCGCATTCCTGGAGAACAACCTGAATGCAGACGGAACCGTAAGCATTCCGGAAGTTCTTCGTATGTACATGGGCGGAAAAGAGAAACTGGTTCCGAAACACTAATCGCATAAGAAATACAAAGGAATGAGAGGAGGTGTTCTTATGCACGCTTACCTGAAAACCATTGGATTTTCAAAGATCAAGACGACGAAGGAACTCCAGGAGATTCTTCGTGATGTAGTAGAAAACTACGACCGTAAAAAGATTGTGGAAACAGAAGAACACCACCTTTTTGCTGAATTTTCGAAAGAATATGCATATGACTGTGGTATCACGGTCTGTGGGGAAATTGATGAGAACAACCGTTTCCAGATGGAATATTATTATCCCTATTTCGAGGGCGGGCAGATCAGCTCCTACGAGGAGGTATCGGTGGAGCGCCACGTCGATAAGGAATCGTTTGCAGGCGCCTGCGACGATATGCGGCTTGGCATCACGATGATCTTTTATCTGACGCATGCAGCGGAATATCTTGAGATGAAACAGAAAAATGCGCTGCAGCCGCTTCCGCTCCCGCTTTCTGTCTCCGGTCTTGCAGCGGAAGGAACAATTTTGCTTCCGATCCAGAAAGACCCGGAACAGGTCGAGAAGGAGCGCCGCAGCACGCAGCAGAAGAATTCACTGATCTCGGCTGCCAGAAACGGGGATGAGGATGCGATGGAAAGTCTCACCATGGATGATATTGACACATATGCCATGATTTCCCAGCGTCTGACGAAGGAAGATGTCTTTTCTATTGTAGATAGCTTTTTCATGCCGAGCGGTCTTGAATGTGACCAGTACAGCGTGATGGGTGAAATTACGGAGATGAATACAACGAAGAACGCGGTAACGGGCGAGCAGGTGTATGAGTTCGGCCTCGTCTGCAACGATGTGCCGATAGACATCTGTATCAACGAAAAGGATTTATTTGGAGTACCGGAAGTGGGAAGACGTTTCAAAGGCCAGATCTGGCTGCAGGGAATGCTGGAACATCTGTAAGGGAAAAATAAAAAGAGCGAGGGCTGAAAAGAGAAAATTCAGTCCTCGCTCTTTTTTGCAGATTTTTATAACGATAAACGGATGTTTACTGGTTCTGCACCAGATTCAGATGCTTACGCACCCGCTCGATCAGCATTTCAAGCGCAACGGTGTTCTGTCCGCCCTCCGGGATGATCACGTCGGCACGGCGCTTGCTCGGCTCTACGAACTGCTCGTGCATCGGTTTTACGGTCGTCAGGTACTGCGTTACAACGCTGTCCAGAGAACGGCCGCGCTCTTTTACATCGCGCAGGATCCGGCGGAGAATCCGCACGTCCGCATCGGTATCGACAAAGACTTTGATGTCCATCAGATCGCAGAGATCCTTCTCAACGAAGAGGAGAATGCCCTCGAGCACGATAACCGGGGCAGGATGGACCAGAATCGTTTTATCCGAGCGGTTCTGCATGGCATAATCGTAAACCGGCATCTCGATGGATTTTCCGGCTTTCAGCTCGAGAATGTGCTGGCATAACAGGTCGGTATCAAAGGCATCGGGATGATCGTAATTTAATTTGGCACGCTCCTCAAAAGGAATATCGTCATGGCGTTTGTAATAGTTGTCATGGCGCAGAATGCTCACTTCATCGCGTCCAAAACTTTCTACCAGCTTATCTGCCAGTGTCGTTTTTCCACTGCCGGTTCCTCCGGCAATTCCTATCAGTATCGTATCCATAAGAAACTCCTTTTTATCCGATGATAGCCAGTGTTGCGCTTGTTCCGAGACGGCTTGCGCCGGCATCTACCATAGCCTGTGCCTCGTCTGCGTTGTGGATTCCGCCGGAAGCTTTTACGCCCATATCCGGGCCTACGGTCTTTCTCATCAGGGCAACATCAGCCGCTTTTGCACCGCCGGTAGAAAATCCGGTGGAGGTTTTTACGAAGTCAGCGCCGGCTTCTTTTGCGAGCTCGCACGCTTTTACTTTCTCTTCATCGGTTAAAAGGCAGGTCTCGATGATGACTTTCAGAACGATGTCCTTGCCGCATACTTCTTTTAAGGTCTGGATATCGGAGCGTACGAAGTCGTATTTGCCGTCTTTGAGGGCTCCGACGTTGATGACCATATCAACCTCCTGTGCACCGTCTTCGATGGCCGCACGGGTCTCAAACGCTTTTACACGGGTATCGGACATGCCCAGAGGGAAGCCGACAACGGTGCAGACTTTGACGTCAGATCCTTTGAGCTTTTCAGCAACGAATTTGGTGTAGTACTGGTTGACGCAGACAGAAGCAAAATCATGTGCAAGTGCCTCGTCGCAGATCTTTGCAACCTGTGCTTCGGTTGCGTCTGCTTTTAAGATAGTGTGGTCAAATAATTTGGTGTTCAGCATAATTTTTTCCTTTCTTTGATGAAAAATAAATTAGAATGATAGAGAAAAGGCAGAGCCGAAAAAACACAGTTCGGATTTAACGGCTCTGCCTTTAAAAATTGTAACTATTCAGAGCCACATCTCGATTCCGCTGCGCTGCATCTCGATGTGGCTGCTCGCCATATGAAATTCCAGAAAAAACCGCTCATTCATGCAAGCATGATTCGCAATTTTTTCTTCCATTTCACATGGCTCTGAATAGTTACATATTATCTTGCGCCCTTATCGTATGGAATACCTTCGGCTTTCGGAGCCTGGGAATTCTTGGATGTGAAGGCGAGAATAATCATGGATGCGATAAACGGCATCATGTTGTAAATGTTCTTGGACAGTCCCAGATGGGAGAGGACGGTGGAGTCCGCAATGTTTGCCAGGGAACGGAATACCGCAAAGAATACGGCTGCTCCGGCAATGTGGAACGGTTTCCACTGACCGAAGATCATAACAGCGAGGGCAAGGAATCCGGCACCGGCTACGCCGACTTCGAAGTTCCAGGTGGTAACGGACGGAACGATGTAGGCAAATCCGCCGATACCGCCGAGTGCACCGGAGATGATAACACCGGTGTATCTCCACTGGTATACGTTGATACCAACAGAGTCGGCTGCCTGTGGATGCTCACCGCAGGCACGCAGGCGCAGTCCCCATTTCGTTTTGAAGAGGAACACGTAGCTGCAGATCAGAAGGATGATGCCGATGAACAGGAAGATGTTCACGGTAAATGGTCCGATCTTGTAAATGAAAGCGGCGTTGGTGTAGTTCAGCTTTGCGGAAGCTGCACCGTTTCCGGCATCCGAGCCGTTGTTGAATGCTTTTACCAGGACGATGGCAATGGCAGTAGCCAGCATGTTCAGCGCGGTTCCGCCGATCGTCTGGTCTGCTTTCAGTGTGATGGCGGAGAAGCCAAGCAGCAGAGAGTAGATCATACCGGATACGGCGCTCGCCAGAATGGAAAGTGCCACAAGTGCAGGAGCCGGGAGGTCCGGGAACAGAACCAGGACGAAGACACCGGCAAGGCCGCCGATCGCCATGATTCCTTCCAGCGCGATGTTGATGACACCGCTTCGCTCGGAGAACATACCGCCCATCGCAACGAGCATCAGAACAACGGCGTACAGTAAGGTAAATTTAATTAAAAGGAACATTATTTCTTCTCCTCCTTTCCGTTGTCTGCATTGGCATTTGCTTTCTGCTCTTTTTTGCTCTTGAACAGGTTTGCAACGATGCCCTTGAACAGGGTAACGAATGCGCAAAGGTAAATGATAACGGCAACGATCAGGTCCGCGATCTCCGGCTGATAATATTTCGTAGGCAGGTAAGCACCGCCGACCGAAATATGAGCAACGAAGAGAGCAGCGAAGATAACGCCGATCGGGTTGCTAAGTGCAAGAAGCGCAACCGGGATACCATTAAATCCGATGGCCGGGAGTGCTGTCGATACCTGCGGGTTCCACTCGGATGCACCGGAGAGGAAGTAGAGGCCTGCACCGATTCCGGCAAGCGCACCTGCGATGGTCATGGAGAGAACAACGTTTCTCTTCTCGTTGATGCCGGCGTATTTGGCAGCATCCTTATTGAACCCGCAGGCTTTCAGCTCATAGCCGAAGGTTGTTTTGTTCAGAACGATGTAGATGATGACCGCAATGGCAATCGCAATGAAAATCGCAATCGTTGTGGAACTGGTACGGAAAATGGAGTTCATGCCGCAGTCCGGAATCAGGGATTTCGGAGAAGCGGAGCTTAATTTGTAAGTACGTGTGGTCTTCTGATCATACATGTCCGGGATGGTGTTGTACATCAGCTCATTGACAAGATAAAGACCAATCCAGTTGAACATGATGGAAGTAATAACTTCATTTACGTTGAAGTATGCTTTGAAGATACCAGGAACTGCTCCCCAGATGGCTCCGCAGACCATAGCAGCCAGAAGGCATACATACCATGGCATGTGGAGGATGATGGCAAAATACAGGGCGCCGAAGACACCGACGGTGTACTGTCCGGCAGCACCGATGTTGAACAGACCTGTTTTAAAAGCAAATGCAACCGAAAGTCCGGTCATAATCAGGGGAGCGGACTGAGCGATTTCACTTCCGATTCCTTTCGGCTTTAAGTAAAAGCCGCCTTTGATGATTCGTGTAAATCCATCCACTGCGTTCTCCGCGTTGATGCAGTATAAAATGATAAATCCCACAAGAAGACCGATCACAATACATACAAGAGAAGCGACAATGGACAGAAGAGCGTTTTTCGTTTTTTCGTTCATGCTTTTCTTACCTCTCTTTTATACTTCTTCGGGAACCGGATCCCGTTTTGCACCTGCCATGTAGAGACCGAGTTCTTCGACAGAAACGGTTTTCGGATCCAGCTGGCCGACCAGCTCTCCTTCGTACATAACAAGAATACGGTCGGAAACATCCATAACCTCATCCAGTTCCAGAGAAACCAGAAGAACGGCTTTTCCCTTGTCGCGCTGTGCAACGAGCTGGCTGTGAATGTATTCGATGGCTCCGACATCAAGACCACGGGTAGGCTGTACCGCAACGAGAAGATCAGGATCTTTGTCGATCTCACGCGCGATGATCGCTTTCTGCTGGTTTCCGCCGGACATGCTGCGGGTGATGGTCACAGGACCCTGGCCGCTGCGGACATCGTACTGCTCGATCAGGCGCTCGGCATATTCGCGCACGGCTTTTGATTTGATAAAGCCGAAGGATTCAAATTCCGGCTGCCAGTAACGCTGCAGCACCATGTTCTGCTCGATGGAGTAATCCAGCACGAGGCCGTGTTTATGGCGGTCCTCCGGGATGTGGCTCATGCCCATCTTGGAGCGGTCGCGGATGGAAGCTTTCGTGATGTCCTGTCCGTTGAACAGAATTTTACCGCCGGATACTTTTTCCAGTCCCGTGAGGCCCTGAACGAACTCGGACTGGCCGTTTCCATCGATACCTGCGATGCAGACAATCTCGCCTTTTCTTACATTAAAGGAAACATCTTTGACGGCGTTGTTTCCGTGCACCTTGCTCGGTACGGTTATGTGCTCTACTTTCAGAACGGTGTCGCCCGGTTTTGACGGCTTTTTGTTGACGGAGAAGCTGACGTTTCTTCCGACCATCATGCGGGAGAGCTCTTCTTTGGAAGTTTCGCTGATGTTGACGGTTCCGATGTATTTTCCTTTGCGGAGAATCGTACAGCGGTCGGCAACTTCCATGATCTCGTTGAGTTTATGGGTGATGAAGAGGATGGATTTTCCTTCTTTTGCGAGGTTCTTCATGATCTTCATCAGCTCGTCGATTTCCTGCGGCGTCAGAACCGCGGTCGGCTCGTCGAAGATCAGGACTTCGTTGTCACGGTAGAGCATTTTCAGAATTTCGGTACGCTGCTGCATACCGACGGTGATATCTGAGATCAGAGCGTCCGGATCGACCATCAGACCGTATTTTTCGCTCAGCTCCATGACTTTTGCACGGGCATTCTTTTTCTCGAGGAAAAGGCCTTTGGTCGGCTCTACGCCGAGGATGATGTTGTCGAGAACCGAGAAACATTCGACCAGCTTAAAGTGCTGGTGAACCATACCGATGTTGAGATCGTTGGCGTCGTTCGGCGTGTTGATATGGACTTCCTGCCCATTCTTCTTGATGATTCCGGAGGTAGGCTGATACAGACCAAAAAGAATACTCATCAGGGTTGATTTTCCTGCACCGTTTTCTCCAAGCAGAGCATGGATTTCTCCTTTTTTGAGCTGTAATGTAATGTTGTCGTTCGCCTTGATACCCGGGAATTCTTTGGTGATGTTCAACATCTCAATAATGTACTCATTTTCCATATACATATTCCCTTTCAAGCGTGGTTTTGCAGGACTGCCGAAGGCATGGAAAACAGGGCAGAACTGCGGGCTTTCATTATGTCTAGTATAGCATTTTGTGTGACAGAAAAAAAGGGGAAGAGAAATAATATTCTCTTCCCCAAAAGGCATATTGTTACAGAAACAGTATGCACATTAGCTGATGTAATCAACGGTTACGTGAGAACCTACTTCCGGCTGATTTTCTGTATCGCTGGAGATTTCGATGGAACCATCGCGGATACCAGCCAGTACAGTTTCATACTGATCCTGTGTGAAGGTTGTGAATCCCCAGGATTCGGAATCGGTAGGAAGGCCGATGTAATCTCCGTCTTTCAGTCCAAGCTGCTGAGCAGTTCCGCCAAGTTCAGAGAAGTTTCCGCTGAAGTAGGAATCCAGAGCGTTGTTGATGGCGCTTGGAAGACCTTTCATAGCGGAAGTCAGGCAGCGCTCGCCGATTTTGGAACGCTGGTCAACGTCTACACCAATAACTTTTCCGTCGTGTGTCTCAGCTGCATCCAGAGCAGATGTCCAGATACCGCCGCCGCAGGCGAATACAACCTGTGTTCCGTCTGCATACCAGCCCTCCATACGGGCGGTGATGGAGTCATCGCCGTAGAACTGGCCGCCATAGTAATATTTTACGTTTACATCTACGCCGTCTTCTTCAGCAGCAGCGTTGATACCCTGTACATAACCGTAACCGAAACGGATAACGGCCGGAACAGCGATACCGCCGAGGAAACCAAGACTTGTGTAGCCGTCTTTTACTGCAGCGTATCCAGCCAGGTAGCCGGCCTGCTCTTCTTCGAAGGAGCAGATGTACACGTTCTTTCCGAGATCAACAGCTTTGCCGTTTTTTACAATATCACCTTCGGTAACATCGACTGCGATGAAGGTTACATCCGGATAGGTGTCCTGCTCTTCAGCGATGGCAGGTCCGAACAGGTAACCTGGCATTACAACAACGGTAGCACCCTCGGAAACAGCAAGATCGATGGAGTTGATACGCTCTTCATCGGTATCCTCTGCCGGTTTGTAGTACTCGTACTCTACGCCGTTTGCATCGCCGTAGGCGCATACAGTTTCCCAGGTGATCTGGTTGAAGGATTCGTCGGTGATATCTCCGGAGTCTGTGATCATGGCAATTTTCTCACCTGCGGCGTCTTTTTTTTCTCCATCTGTGGAAGCAGAAGCGGAAGTTGCGCTGGTGGAATCGGCGCCTGTGGATGCGTCGGAGGAAGAGGAGCCGTTGGAGGAACCGCATCCTGCGAGTGCAGCAGTTGTCATGGCGGCTGCAAGCAGTAAGCTAACTACTTTCTTTTTCATAATAGTATTCTCCTTTCAAGAGGTACAGCGTTTTTGCGTGTATGGCTACATTATAATATAAAAGAAAAAAGTATGTCAAGCAAAGGAAAAACTGCGTGAAATCCACTAATTATCTGCATGCGAGCCGGAAATTCTTCGGATAATGGCGTTGGATCTTGCATAAATTTCTTCCGGGTCAAAGCCGATATGGAATTCGCCGTTTTCGTAGAGGATTTGACCGTTTACCATGGTAAGCTTTACGTTCTGTTTGCTGCCGCTGTAAACGAGGTTTTTGATCAGATTATTCTCCGGCTGCATGTTCGGCTGATGGAGGTCAATCATGACGAGATCGGCCTTTTTGCCGGCAGCGAGACGGTCGCAGTCAGTAAGCTGCATCGCGTGTGCGCCGCCTGCGGTTGCCATGTAGAGTATCGCATCAGCCGGGATTCCTGCGGCGTCCATCTCACGGACTTTGGAAAGACCGGTGGTCAGGAACATTTCGCGGAACATGTCGAGGCAGTTGTTGCTGGCTGGCCCGTCAGTGCCGATGGCGAGGTTGATGCCGTTATCGTAAAAACGCTTCAGCGGGCAGATGCCGGAGGCGAGCTTCAGGTTTGAGGAGGGATTGGTAACGGCCGTCAGTTTCCGGTCACGGAAGATCTCAAAATCGCGGTCCTCCATCCAGATGCAGTGGTAGCCGCCGCCTCCGTACTGGAACATGCCTAAGCGTTCCATCAGCTGTGTCGGGGTGAGTCCCCAGCGCTCTTTACAGCCCTCGACTTCGCTTTTTGTTTCGGCGTTGTGTGTCCAGACAGGGGAATGGTATTTTTCGGCGAGTTTGGCAACGGATTCAAGAAGCGGGCCGCCGGTCGTATATTCGGCGTGGAAACCGAGCAGATACGAGGTGCGGTCGGAGAGTTTGTTGACATAGTTATACATCTCTTCGAGAATTTCCGGGCTGTCGACGAAGTTGTTGAGACCGCTGGTAAGAACGGTGCGGAATCCGGTGTCGACCGTGGCAGCGATGCTGTTTTTCTGCTGGATGTACATGTCGAAATTGGAGGTGATGCCGCTCGTCAGATATTCCATGATGCCGAGGATATTGAGCCAGTAAACGTCGTCCCCGGCGAGCTTTGCCTCGTTCGGGAAGACCTGGCGCTCGAGCCATTCGTGGAGCGGGAGATCGTCCGCGTAGGAGCGGAGGAAGGTCATCGGGGTGTGCGTGTGTGCGTTTTTAAAGCCCGGGATCAGAAGATTGCCGCGGGCGTCAATTTCGCGGTCGAAGACAGTGGTCTCTGCGGCATCTGGATCTGCTTTTCTACCAGGTCCGATATAGGTGATGGTGTCGCCGGTGACATGAAGTTCGTCTTCGGCGATGGAAAAATGGTTTTCAGCGTCGAAGACGAGAATTTTGGCGTTGTAAAAACGTGTATTCAAAAAAGATCTCTCCTTTATTTTACGTGCTGTTTTCAGCGGCCGGGGCCTGTTTTTTTGACAGACCCCGGCCGCTGTGTGTTTACAGTGTCTTTGCGATGCCCTGAATCGTTGCGGCAACGAGTTTTTTGAACTGCGGTGCAACCATGTCAGCTGCCTCCTGAACTTCCGCATGGCACAGAGGCTGCGGGGAGATGCCGGCGGCAAGATTGGTAATGCAGGAAATACCGATGACGCGCATGCCCATATGGCGTGCAGCGATGGCTTCGCAGGCGGTGCTCATGCCGACCGCGTCTGCGCCGAGGGTGCGGCACATGGCGATTTCCTGCGGGGACTCGTACTGCGGGCCGGTGAGCTGCAGATAAACGCCTTCCATCAGGTCGATATCAAGGCTGGCTGCGGCTTTCCGTGCGATTTTCTGGAATTCAAGGTCGTAGATCTGGCTCATATCCGGGAAACGGGTGCCGAGCTCGTCGATGTTCGGTCCGATAAGCGGAGATGGAACGAAGCAGGCGATCTGGCCGTTTAACAGCATCAGAGAGCCTGGTTTTGTGCCCTGTTTGATGCCGCCGGCGGCGTTGGTTAAGAACAGTGCTTTTGCGCCCATCAGCTTCATGAGGCGGGTCGGGAGAACAACGTCGGTCATC
Source organism: Blautia sp. TF10-30 (assembly GCF_003481245.1). NCBI lineage: Bacteria > Bacillati > Bacillota > Clostridia > Lachnospirales > Lachnospiraceae > Blautia > Blautia sp. TF10-30. The sequence goes on along the minus strand of NZ_QUKM01000018.1, from coordinate 21,874 downwards.
GGATAGCCTTCATAATAATGAACGCGGCCCTGCATGCAGACAACCGGCACATCGCCGACGTAGCCGAAGATAAAACGGCCCGCGTGGCCCGGAACAGTGGAAACCGGGAAGCCTTCGATATCGTGGTAATCGAGGGTTGCGGTAACGCGGATATCATTCGCAAAATCACCGAGGCCGGAACCGAGAATCAGTGCGACTTCCGGCTGGAAATCGATCTGGGAGCGGAAGCTCTCGTAGCATTTCATCAGTTTTTCGTAAACAGGGTTTGGGGTGTTGCTCATAGGAAAAACCTCCTTAATATAAATGATTTTCTGCTTTTTGAGTCTTTTTTCGGTTATTTTTAGGGAAGAAAAGCCTGCCACAGAGATGTGAGTCCCGGAGGCAGGCTTTTCTTTTAGAAAAAAGATCATCTGGTAGTTCTATTGTAGTATAGAAAGCGCGGAAAAGCAATGATTTCAGTCATCAAAAATATTCAGATGCTGTTTCATGATATTTCCCAGCCATTCAATGACCGGACCGAGGGTAATAACCATCAGCACGGTGACAATGCCGAGTTTTCCGCCGAGCAGAACGGCGATCGCAGTGACAACGAAGTCGTAGACGATGCGGATCACACGGAACGAAACGTTCGGCAGGTGGGTGGAGATAATGAAGGATACTGCGTCGTACGGTGCAGTTCCCATATCAACATCCATATAGAAGGATGCGGCAAGGATAAACAGGATCAGCGCCGGGATCAGCACGGCGATTCGCACACCCATCGAGGTGAAGAGGTCTGCCGGAAGGACTTTCGCCCAGATCCAGGAGAAAAAGTCGATGGAATATCCCACGAGAAACATGTTTGCGAGAGTTCCGAAGCCTAAGTTTCTGCCGCCGAAAATGATAACGAAGATGAGCAGGACGGTATTGAAGAGCGCCTGCCAGTTTCCGATGCTGATGCCGAGGCGGGTGGAGATGGTCTGGTTTAACAAGGTACACGGATCGGTGCCGAGATCGACGAGAAGCAGCCATGAGAGCGCAAAGCCCATCAGGATGACGGCAGCGATGACCAGAATCAGGCGGGTCCAGAAATGTTTCTTCTGGTAGAAGCCCTGGATGATTTCTTTCATAGTATGAGTTCCTCCCTGTGATTTATGCTTGGTTTTTCACCTTTTCGGGCGGATTTTCTACGCATTTCCTTCGAAATTTTTCGATCGTCTTTCCAACACGTTTTTCGCCCTTCTTTCCAGAAAAATCTCCGCCGTTTTTTGGCGGAGATTTGACCGTTTCTGTTATTTTAGTATATTTTTTCCAAAATGTAAACTATTTTCTTTTGATGATGTCAACTTAATGTTCACAAAATGATGAATAATAAATGAACATAAATTAACACAAAACATAAAATTGAAAAAACACGTTCATTAACAAATTAACGAAATGAACATGTAAGCTGAATGAAATTTGTGCATTTTACAATGTGTCCACGCGAGACGGACAGAGCCTTGAAAAGAACTACAATATACGGATATACGAATTAACACCATAAACAGAAACCAAAGTTATAGAACCAGCTCCACGTTTTTACCGAAGACTTCGCGGTATAACTGTTCGCGTTCCGCGGTGATCAGCCGCCCGACGGAATCGGTTGCCGCACCGAGACAATCGGCGCAGGTGAGGATCTGGTAGAGAATGGCGTTGTCGTTGCCTTTATGGGTATACTCGCGCGGATAGCCGCCTTTTTCGTCGTACCAGAGATGGTGGTAGAGCGCCGCCTCGGCGTATGGTCTTGTGGAATCCCATTTGCTGAGGAGCTCATAGCCCATCTGTGGGTGGAGACGGATCAGATCAAAGAGAAAAAGTACATTGCATCATTGGAACCGTATATTGGAGATATTCTACTGGTTGGAATTAATTATGATAAAAAGACCAAAAAGAATGAATGCCTGATAGAAAAGGCGTAAATGAATAAAAAGGCAAGGCAGCATATCACAGGAAATCCTGAGACATGCTGCCTTATTTTGCCAGGCATATCAATAATTGGTTCAAAAAGGATACGTTAGAATACCACTACCAGAAGCATCTTATACTGCTCTTTGCCATACACTGCATGCGGATGTTTTGCCGGCATGACGATGGATTCGCCTTCGTGGAGTTCGTATTTTACGCCGTCGATGGTGATTTCACCGGTTCCGTCGAGGCAGGTGACGAAGGCGTCGCCGCCGGACTCGTGGGTGCTGATTTCTTCGCCTTTGTCGAAGGCAAATAAGGTGATGCTGACGGATTCATTCTGTACCAGTGTTTTGCTGACGATCTGGCCTTCCTGGTAGGAAACCTGATCTTTTAAGACCATAACCTTGGCTTTATTGATATTTTTCATGATGCTCATAGTTTATAAATCTCCGTGATAGAATGAGAACGTGTCTGAAAAAATTCCCAGGCACGTTCTAAAAATGTGTGATTAAGATGAGATGACTCATCGGTGTCGGGCGTGTATAGAAATGGAATCTGAGGTCCGTTTTCTGATATGCCCAAATTCAAAGATATTTTTGTCTGAACATATACAGTATACGTGGAAAAATGAAAGAAAGCAAGGGGTTTTCTTTATTTCCCGAAAAACAATTCCATATCGTTTTCAACGGTATCGATTCCGGCGATGCCGAAGTTTTCAACGAGAAGAGCTGCAACATTCGGGCTTAAAAATGCCGGGAGTGTCGGGCCGAGGTGGATGTTCTTGACACCGAGCGACAGCAGTGCCAGAAGAACAATCACAGCTTTCTGCTCGTACCAGGAAATATTGTAGATGATCGGCAGATCGTTGATATCGTCGAGGCCGAAGACCTCCTTTAATTTCAGTGCAATCACGGCAAGAGAGTAGGAATCATTGCACTGGCCGGCATCGAGGACGCGCGGAATGCCGTTGATGTCGCCGAGGTTCAGCTTGTTGTATTTGTATTTTGCACAGCCGGCGGTCAGAATCACGGTGTCTTTCGGCAGTGCCTGTGCAAAATCAGAGTAATAGCTGCGGCTCTTTGCACGGCCGTCACATCCAGCCATGACAACGAATTTTTTGATCGCGCCGGATTTCACGGCATCGACGATCTGGTCTGCCAGGGCGAGTACCTGTGCATGGGCGAAGCCTCCGACAATGGTTCCCTGCTCGAGTTCCGTCGGCGGTGCGCAGTGCTTTGCCTGTTCGATGAGCAGAGAGAAATCTTTTGTCTCACCGATGACGCCGTCGATGTGCGGGCATCCCGGATAACGAACCGCTCCGGTTGTGTAAATACGGTTTTTGTAGCTGTCCTTCGGCGGCACGATACAGTTCGTCGTCATCAGAATCGGGCCGTTGAAGGCTTCAAATTCTTCTTTCTGCTTCCACCAGGCGTTACCATAATTTCCCTTAAAATGTTCATATTTTTTGAACGCCGGATAGTAGTGTGCAGGCAGCATTTCAGAGTGGGTGTAAACATCGATGCCGGTGTTCACGGTCTGCTCGAGCAGCATCTCGAGGTCGCGCAGATCATGGCCGGAGACGAGAATACCCGGGCGGGTGCCGACACTGAGATCGACGGTGGTGATCTCCGGATTGCCGTAAGCGGAAGTATTGGCCTCATCGAGCAGTGCCATTCCCTGCACGCCGTAGGAGCCGGTCTCGAGTGCGAGAGCCGTCAGTTCCTCTGCGGAGAGGGAATCGTCGAGCGTTGCGGCGAGAGCACGCTGCAGGAAGGCATCGATTTCCTCGTTTTCTCTTAAGAGAACATTGGCATGGCTGGTGTACGCGGCAAGTCCTTTCAGACCGTAGGTGATGAGCTCGCGTAAAGAGCGGATGTCCTCATTTTCCGTGGAAAGTACGCCGACGGTTACTGCTTTTGCGGCAAACTCATCGGTTGTGCCGTTCCAGAGGGCGGCTTCCGGCAGAGCGGAGCAGTCGGCAAGCTGAGCGAGAAGCGCTTTGGTCTCAAGCGTTGCCTCAATTCGTGCGCGGATCGTATCATCATCAAAGTTCACGTTTGTGATGGTCGTAAACAGGTTTTCGGTGATGAGATGATTGACGCTGGCATCGACGGTTTTTCCTTCGCGGCGGAGCTGTGTCGTCACGGCGGAAAGTCCTTTCGTCGTCCAGATCAGCAGATCCTGCAGCGCCGCTGTCTCCGGGCGCTTTCCACAGACACCGGATTTTGTACAGCCGGAGCAGCCGGCAGTTTCCTGACACTGGTAGCAAAACATATTCTGTTCCATAAAAATAGTTCCTCCTGTAGGGTATTTCCGAGGGGTTAAGCGCAGAGGGAAAAACAGATCTGCGCGGAGTTTCATAATTTACACGTACAGAATATCGGATATAACAGGAAAAGTATGTGGTTATAACCACGGAAAATACTTTTTGTGTATATTCGTTTATGAAAAATAAGCATTTGAAACGATGAAACGGTAAAAAATTTACGCTGCGGTACCGCCTAGAGAGACGGATGACGCAGCGTAAATTTGTTTTTATGAAATTCGAGGATTCCCTCTTTCTGCATTTTTCCGAGTTCTTTGGAGAGGGCGCTCCGGTCGAGGTTCAGGTAGTCGGCGAGGCCCTGGCGGTCGAAGGGGATCGTAAAGGTGTCGGCGCCGGTTTTGGCAGACTGCGCGGCGAGGTAGACCAGCACGCGCTCGCGGATCGTCTTTGGTGTAGTGCAGAAAATGCGGTTGGAGAGGGTAAGATTTTTCTGCATGGAGATGCGGAGCATGTTACTGCGAAGCTGGGACAGCCATGCATCATCACCATCGGCGGTCTGGTCGAGGTTTCGAAGATTGAAAAAGAGAACCGTCGAGGCTTCGGCTGCCGTGACATTCACCATCATCGGCTCCCGACAGAAGGCATACGTTTCGGCAAATACCTGGCCGGGGGTGATCTTGCTTAAGATACTGCGGTTGCCCCAGAGATCCGTATTCTCCACGAAAACGCTGCCGGACAGCACAATCCCCAGTTCGGACACGCGGTCACCCATGTGATAAATGGTCTGGTTTTTCTCAAACGAACACGTCCGCAGCCACCCGCTCGAAACAAGAGCCGTCCGCCCGGTTTCCGAGATGCCATGAAAGAGCGGGAGAGAAAACACCTCGGCCGGAAAAACAGCATCAGCCAATGATTTCATACTGCAGCATCTCGTATTTCAAAATACTGCCCTCCATAATTTCCGGCGGCAGCAGTGCGCGGGCAACCAGTTTCATTTCATTGTCCTCCGGTTCGATGTCATTGCGGCGTAAATGCGCGTAATCACCATCGATGGCGACTACTTCGTAGGTGCAGGATAACATAAGAAAACAACCTCCTTTTTCTTTACATGATACCTATTATACCGTGTGCAGAAACGGATGTCGATGGAATTTTTAATGCCGGAAACAAAAGTCTATCCGATGCATTACTTGGAAGAAATGGTGGTGACGAATTCTGCATTCTTTTACCAAATTGTACCTTTGCAGAAGCAGCTATACAGCTGCAGAAATTCACCAAACTTCCTAAATCATTCTCATACCGTGGTAAGGAACATGCATTTTATATTTCTCTAGGATATGCAGAATATCCAACATTTGCATCCAATCGTTCACAGCTCATGCGCTTCGCAGATGCCGCTCTTTATGAAATAAAACTTCATGGAAAAAATGGATGTATGGTCTACAGAGAAGGACTTCGGTCAGGTGCCCGCAAACAACTTGGATTCGCATTCAAGGATATCTCTGAACATCTTCCAGGTGCATTCATCATATACAGAGCTGACAAAGAAGATGATGAACTATTTTTTGCAAATGATGAATTTCTTCATATGTCCGGATATAAAAATATAGATGAACTGTTCAGACTTACTGAGAAAAGTTTTCGCAACTTGATTCGTGAAGCTGAACAGCAACAGATAGAATCGAGTATCTGGGAACAGATTGACAACGTCAATGAAAATGACTATATTCACTTTCATCTTCGAAAAGCTGACGGAACTTATTTTTCTGTTCTTGATCATGGAAGAATTGTAGAGAGTCCGCAATACGGGAAAGTATTTTATGTATTGTTCATGGATTGGGAAGATATGCATATTCGTTACAATGATAAATTCGCAAGATAAAATATTGCAAAAAACAGAGCGTATGATCTATTTTCATATAATGTTTATGTCGGCAAGCTCTATCAAAAGGAAATCGACTTTGTTGCGCAGAGAAGCAACGAGAAGTTTTATATTCAAATCAGCGACAACATTTCCGGGCAGTAAACATTTGAGAGAGAATGCTTTCCTCGGCTTCAGATTCGAGATGCTTATCCGAAAATGATTATTGCTAGAACCAAACATCCCCAATATAGCTATGAAGGAATCGTAATTTACGATATAGCCGATTGGTTACTACAAGAATAAGCAAGGCGAAATATCTCCAGCATTCTCTTTTGAAATGATGGAGATATTTTTATTATGACGGAGATTGCAGATGAATTCAGACAAAGCATCCTACGAAAAGAGTTTTATATGGATGTACTGAACTGTGATCCGATGTCTTTTGACAAGAAATGCGAACTGACAAACCCAAGCAAAAGCTTTTTCACTGTAGCTGATCCGTTCTCTGTGAAGATTAGAATAACATCTTTTTTCTGACATTTCTTTATCCTCTTTTCTTTGAAATATGAAAGAAAAATTATCCCTTCATATAACGAAACGCTCAGAGCATGTTTTACAGTGGTCAAAAGCAAATTTTTTTACTTTTTTTCTTACGAGTTTTCTTGCGAGTTTTTTTAATGCAACTCGTAACATTAGATTTTTACATTTTTCATGAAATTAAGTAAAGAAAAAGAGCATATGGAATTGAATCCATACACTCTATGATTACTGGAACTTTATTTCATTTTTAATTCAACAAACTTCGGATTGTGACATCATTTCTTTCACTAATTCATAATCACTTTTCCAGTATTGATTGGAAATAAAATAATGTGCTTTCAGATTTGTCTTTAACCATATGTCAGTGACTCTATCGATATCTCTGTTCAGCAACTTTCTAATCATAACAAATATTCTCCACAACAACATCCTTTATGCTTTTCTCTTTATCTATTCTATCACAAGCTCACCATTAATCATCATTTTTTTGATATTTTTTCTTTTCCCCCACTGTAAAACAGCCTCTGAGCGTTTCGTTATATAGAGGGATACGAATAAGAGCAAGATCCACCCATGTTTAACGGTATTGCCATTTGGCCTCCCGTCAACCTATGGATTTTATCTTGATGGGGATCTCCCCATACCCTCTCAATAACAGACGTTTCACTTGTCTGTTGGTTTCACCTAAAGGTGTTCACAGCACTATTTCTAATATCGGAAGGGACAGCCGATATTGAAATACGTGGACTCCCGGTGGGAGGAATAGTCTCAGCGCAAGGAGGAGTATGAGAACAAAAAACAAAGATAAAGAACTGAATCACAGACATTTTATAGGATTCTCCTAAATATTTTTCTAGTCATTGCAATATAAAATTGCTTATACAGTCTCTCCCTTAAGAGTCCTGGTATTCTGGATAATATACAGAGCGACCGATATGACCATCATTATAGCGCACAAACCAATCAACAGATCTGATACCATCGGTGTAATGTGGAACCATATAATATGCACCGCTGCAGTTCCATATAATAAAAAGGTTACTATCTTTCCATGCCAGTCTGCACCATGTACTTTTCCTGTCTTTCGTATCACAAGACATCCACTGACTACCATATACAGCTCCTTACCTGCCATTATTACGATTAAAAGAAGCACATGCGGAAAACGAGTAAACAGACAGATTAACATCGCTGCCTGTGTCAGCTTATCAGCCACCGGATCAAGTATTTTTCCTAAATTACTAATCCTATGGAATCTTCTTGCGATATATCCATCAGCAAGATCCGTAAGCCCAGACAGCAATAAGATTTCACCAGCTAACAGAGGATTTTTCTTTACACAATAACTCCATATAATTACCGGAATCAGACAAAGCCGAAAAAAAGAAAGAAGATTAGGAACCGTAATAATTCTATTCAAATTTTCTTCCTGATTCACTTCACTCTGCATGTACGGTCACCTTACTTTCCTTTTTTTTAGACATAAACCAATAAAATATAACACAAAATGCTAAAGCAAACACAACACCAAAAACATTTTGAATCACTCTAAGACTAACCGCTCCTTGTAGTCCATAAGTCTCTGCAGCAATGGCTAAAGCACCAAATGTGTTAAATACTGCCTGCCAGCCATATTGTGCTGAAAATCCTACACCGATTCCACCAAGAATTCCTATATATGCATAGATTGACGAAGGAAGCAGAAAATATAATACTGTAAAACATATAACACCTGCAATATTTCCGACAATCCTTTTACGGACTCTGTAGTGCATATCTTCCATAAACGGCAAAATCGTGGACATGGCCGCAATACCAGCCCACATTGCACGTGGCATATTACAAAGTTCTGCAATGCAAAGGACAATCGGTACGCATAAAATCTGACATATCTGCCATTTTGTTCTGGAAGAAGTGATATCAAATTCTTGTATCAGATCTTTCAGATTTCTTTTATAGGTTCTGTTTTTATGATTTCGATAAAATACGAAGCAGGTAAGTGCTGCACCTAAAGCCATTCCGACTAATCGCATCTGATAGCTTTTTCCCGTAACATCATAACCATATAGCAGTAGATACCCAAGAACCAATGTAGATTGATTAAACATGAATGGATTATGGCATCCGAACAGAATCAACACAGCCAGTGCCGCAATATTTAACAGCATTCCCAATACCGGTGAAAACTGATTTGCTAAATGCGGACATACAGTCATAATTACAAAGAACAGAGCCAAAAGCATCGTAGATTGTCCGGTGTGGATCCCCAGATCCGCATTTCTAAACACCATGAGACATAATAAGACTACTACACCTACAATGCTGTTCTCATTTCCAAATAGGATACTGAAAATACTAACAAAGCAAAAACAAAATGCCATTGTAGCAGCTATCTTCACCAGATATACCCACATATGATATGATTTTTCTTTTAGTGTTTCACTCTTTTTCAACAGGTTTTTAGAACCTGCCTGATTTAACTGCAACTCCTGATAAAATGTCATGTAATTCCTCCTCTATCTGTTTTTCTTAAACTTATATGGCCTTATCTTTCTGGATTGGAAGCTCTACAACAAATCTGCATCCACCATATTCACGGTTTTCTGCTTTGATTGTTCCTCCGGCACTATCTACAATCCGTTTTACAAGTGCAAGACCTAGGCCATTTCCTTCTGCTTTATGAGATCCATCTACCTGATAGAACTTGTCAAATATTCTGGATTTTACATCATCCTCTATTCCTGGTCCTTCATCTTCCAGAATGAACTTAACAGAATCCTGTTCTTGTTTCAGAAACATCGTAATTGTCCCCTTTGAAGGACTGAACTTAATCGCATTATCCAAAAGATTTATCCAGATATGCATAAAAAGTCCTTCATTCCCAGTATATTTAACTTCCTCCAATTCTACCTGAAAACCAATTTCTTTTTCTGTCCATTTTGTTTCCAATGAAAGAAATGCCTGGCGGATCTGTTCATCCAGACGATATTCTTTTTTTTTCATTGGTATATTCTGATTCTCTAACTTGGATAACAGCAAAATATTACCAACCAATCCGGAAAGTCTTTGGGTGTTAAATAAGATTTTTTCTACATATTCCTCTTGATCCGGAGACAGTTCTTCTCCCTGAAGCAGCATTGTATATCCTTCAATGGCATTAATCGGGGTCTTAAACTCATGAGAAACATCAGATACAAAATCCATCTGCAGCACCTCTGTTGCACGAAGTTCTTTTGTCATAACGTTAAAACTTTGATAAGATTCTCCAACTTCTGCTATACGGCTGTTCGTTTCCAAATGCTGTTCAAAATCTCCCTGAGAAACTTCCTTCATTGCTTTACTAAGTCTGGTAATTGGTTCCAGTAACTTTGCATTGATAAAGGAAGTGATCAGCCCTGCAATCAATGTATTGAAAATCAAAAGCCAGCCAAGCACAGATATGCTGCCCGGCAGATTAAAAAAATGATTCAAAAAAGCAAATAATAAAGCAGATATGACTGTTGAAAATACAAGTGCCAGCCAGATTGCACCAGTCAGACAGGATCGGATCCGCAATCCTTTTTCTTTCTTTTGTTCCATTATTTTTTCACCACCTTGTATCCAATTCCACGCATTGTTACGATTTCAAAATCAGGGTTATCTTTAAAACGCTCTCTGATTCTTCCTATATGTACCTCTATCGTATGTGGGTCTGCCTCCGTCTCGTATCCCCATACTTCATCCATCAACTGTTGTTTTGTAAATGTTCTGCCTGGCGAAGCTGCAAGCTTATATAAAAGCAGGAATTCTTTTTTAGGCAAAACAAGACTTTCCTTATCAGTTGTAACCGTCATTGCATCATAATCAAACTCTGTTGAACCGATCACAATTTTGTGTTCATTCAGTATCTGTGCACGGCGAAGCAGTGCTCCAACTCTTAAAACCATTTCATTCACATTTACCGGTTTTACCATATAATCGTCACTTCCCGAAAGAAATCCCTGGCGCATATCATCAAAGGAACCTTTCGCAGTGATCATAAGTACCGGTATCTGATATCCTGCTGAACGGAGTTCCGACACCAGTTCATAACCATCCATAACCGGCATCATAATATCGGAAATGATCAGATCAATATACTCTTTATCCAATATTTCTAATGCCAGTGCTCCATCCGATGCACTTTTGACCTGATATCCATTCTTCTCAAGCACTTTTTGGAATAGCTGGCTTAATTCTTTATCATCTTCTACAATCAATATTTGAAACACGTTTTCCTTCCTCCTTATTAAAACAGATACCTTGCCCATCCAAGCAGATGCTGTACCAAAAATATTTTTCTCTGACGTTTCTTTGTTAATTCGATTGGCTCTACATGATATGGATCACGATAGGTTCCATCTTCCAATACCTGTCGGGACACTCTTTCATATTCCATCATGCCTTCTTCCAACTGTTTATTAATCTCTTTGCTACGTATTACAAGCATCAGTTCCGTATCCAGATACGTGCTTCTCATATCCATGTTAAAGGAACCGATTACGGATAGATCATCATCAATCAGGATGCTTTTTCCGTGGTAAGAATAGCCGCCTTCATACTCCCAGATATCAATTCCTGTATTTAAAATTCTGTTTCTGTTTCTCGCATAATCAGCAGAACCAAACGGATTTCCATTGTTGGCAACCGAATTGGTCATGATAGAAAAATCCGGAACTCTCTCCGCAATCTCTTTCCATGTATTATACATCATATCATTGCAAATAATATATGGTGTATGAATTTTCACGCGCTCTTTTGCATTTTTCATTAGTTCTCCCAGTTGATACCAGACTACTGGTTCCTTGGAACCTGTGTGGATAGGATTTGACACTAATGCAATCTTTTCTGTATCAAAAGTTTCGTCCGTGTAATCGGTATCGCAGATTCTTTCCTTATTCTCTTCAAAATATTTCTGATAGCCGTTCTGCAGTTCTAAAACTGCGTTCTTTACAGATTTTCTATTTGCCAGTTTTTTATTGTCATGAAAATAACCACTGTCTTCTTGTTCCCATATCGTTTCAAAATACTCTAACAACTGGTTAACTGAATTTTCTTTCTCAGGTTCATCGCAAACCACTAACACGTCTCTGTCATAGTTCTTATGTCCCGGAAAATCACCCAGGAAATAATTGTATGTATTTCTTCCCCCAAGAATATATCTCTTTCCATCTGCAATCAAATATTTATCATGCATTCTACCCATCATTTTCCACGGTTTCAACGGATTGGCCTTATTATATAGTTTAATTTCAACATTCTCATGGGAAGATAATCCATAGAAATACGGATTTCCTTCCATATCAATCCAGCTCTCCATTCCATCTACTAACAGACGAATATGTACACCCCTGTCTGCCGCATCATGCAGTGCTCCTAAAATCAATTTTCCACTTTCATCGGATTGAAATGCAAAAGTAGAAAGAATAATTTCCTTTTTTGCATTCTTGATCAAACGCACTCTTTGTAAAAGCGCTTCTGGATTCTTTTCTATGATTACTGCCCGTTCTGTATTTTCACTGCATTCGTTCCATGACCCATTTTTTGTTTCTTTTTTGGTTGTATTGGACACTTCCGGCTGCTTTTTATATGCAACGTGGATTCCGAGCAATTCATAAAAAGCCACACATAAAAAAATTGCCAGTATAACAAGAAGGATTTTACATATTTTATACTTTTTCATTGTACATCACCTGATTCCTTTTTATTTCATACTTATACAATACAAAGTCAATCTCAATTTAACCTCAACAAGGTTTGTTTTTTCATCAATGCAAAATCTTCTTTGTACAACAGACTGTTAGATATAGCAAAAACGGCCTTTCAAAAACAGTTAACTTCTAAATCAACTGTTTTTTGAAAGGTCGTTTCATCAGATTCTTATAGCAATCCAGCAAATAATCTCATAAATAATTGTCCCAGTCGCAAATATGCACTTCGTCCGGTTTGATATTGGTCTGTCACATCACGACATTCTCCCATCGTTCTTATCAGATCATTTTTTATTTCCACAACTGCCTGACAATCTGCCATAAAACAGCCGTTTTCAAAATGGTGATATAAACTTCGATAATCCAGATTAATTGTTCCACAAGTTGCCATACAGTCATCTGCCACACTCATTTTTGCATGACAGAAACCAGGAGTCCACTCATAAACACGAACACCATGTTTAACCAATCCATGATAAAAAGAACGAGTTATATTATAAATGAATTTTTTATCAGGGATACCAGGTGTGATAATTCTTACGTCTACCCCTCGCTTAGCAGCCAGACATAACGCATGCGTCATTTCATCTGTTATGATTAGATATGGAGTCATAAACCAACAATATTTTTCAGCTTTATTTATCATACTGATATAAACTTCTTCTCCTACTTGCTCATTATCCATAGGGCTGTCTGCATAAGGTTGAACAAACCCAGTTTGCTGTGCCGCATAATCATAGTGGAAAAGGTATTTACTAAAATCAGAATCATTAGCATCCTTATCACTTACTGCATTCCACATTTCCAAAAATGTCACCGTAAGCGACTGAACAGCATCTCCTTCTAAACGAATACCTGTATCTTTCCACTGTCCATACGGGTGTGTGTAATTAAAATATTCGTTTGCTAGATTATATCCACCTGTAAATCCGACTTTTCCATCAATAACTGTTATTTTTCTATGATCACGATTGTTCAAAAACAGATTTAAACCTGGCATAAACGGATTGAATACACGGCAATGAATTCCTATTGCCTCCATCTTTTTCACAAAATCTGTGTTAATAAAGCCTATAGAACCCATATCATCGTAGAATACTCTAACTTTCACACCTGCTTTTACTCGCTCTTCCAGAACATCTTGAATCTTATGCCATGCTTCAGCGTCTTCTATCGCATGATATTCCATAAAGATAAACTTCTGTGCTTTCCCCAAATCCTTAAGCTGTGCCTCTAATCCTTTCACTGCTTCATCAAAATACACAATATCCGTATTCTGATAGATTGGATACTGCGAATTTCTTTGTATGTAACTTGCTATATTTCCTGCTTTCGGAATTGTTTCTTTTATTCTGCTCAAACACTCCTGACTGTCCGGGAGCATTGGTAACAATTTGCTATCAATTTCTGCATATCGCTCACGCATTTTATGTGTGCCGCCATTCAAACCAATCAACAAATACAGGCCTACACCCATAATTGGGAAAATTAGAATTAAGATGACCCAAGGCATTTTCATAGAGGATGTCTTATTTGATGCGTACAATCCCAAAACCAAGATCCCACTCAAAATCCTTGTAAATAAATTTATGATTTCTGCATATTCATTCAAGCGTGTTACGATAGTAATAATAAAAATCACTTCCAGAAGAATGCAGATTATGGAAAAGCACAGCCGTTTTACCCCATTTTTTGTTTTTGCTTTGCCCTCTAAAGTATCTTGTTTCATATATATTCCACCTTCCTACTTGCTCAGTTTTCTCCCTAAATTTCGTGTAACATACCAATTTTGTCTTTTATTCTCTGCATTTCATTATCTGCTTCAAGGATAGCTCTTGCAGAATGAAGTAATTCTTCACTTATCTCATCATAGCCAGGATGAATTGACTTACGTCTGGCAATTCTTGCAGCATTTCGTTTAGGGTTTTGTGCTTCACATATTTCTGCACATACACCCAACAGGCAACGCTACTGGCTTCTGATACAATGTCAGCTATGGTTTTGCGCATAAGCTCTTCAAATTCAGCAATTTCTTCTTTCGGAACAACATCATACAGTGTTGGTGCCTGATGACTTATTTTTACTCCATTTTCATTTGCATCTTTAAGCAGATTCTTAACTTTTTCTCTTGAATCCTCCGGTACTTTCATGTACTCCCACATAAATGCTACCACATCGGCTGGCCTTATTTATATCATTTCACTCTTTTTTGAAATAGAACAACACCACAGCAACAACTCAAATCGACTTAAAATTCCAGACTATTCGCATTCAGCAAGAAATACTTCATTCCCATGATGACAAAACCTTCATCATTTCTCCAAGGCTTTTTGCTGCCATTTACAATGACGATCTTCTTGAAAGAGTCCGGGATATTACGCAGAGAATTGAACTCCTGCGTCTGTTTTTCTTCCGAAGTCCTGTCATATGCAACCTGGATATAGTATCTCTGGTTTCCTTGATTCACCACAAAGTCAACCTCCAACTGCTTGCGAACACGTTTGCCCTCTTTATCCTTATCGAAGATATCCACGACACCCACATCAACATTGTAGCCACGGATCAACAGCTCGTTATAAACAATGTTCTCCATGATATGAGTAGGCTCCTGCTGTCTGAAATTCAAACGTGCATTTCTCAGTCCCAGATCCGTAAAGTAGTATTTCAGATTTGCACCGATATACTTTCTGCCCTTAATATCGTATCGGCTTGCCTTGGAAATCAAAAAGGCATCTGTCAAATAGTCGATATGCTTGGAGATGGTTTTATTAGCATAAGTCATCTGGCGCTCACTGGCAAAGGTATTGGCAATCTTTGAAGGGTTGGTCGGTGCGCCGATTGCAGATGCAAGCACATCAACCAGAATCCCAATCTCATCCACGTTCTGAATCTTATTTTTTTCAATAACATCCTTCAGATAGACATTTGCAAAGATGTTCTTCAGATAGTCCGCTTTCTGTCGTTCGCTCTGGAAACTTACGATCTGCGGCAATCCTCCGTAGATCATGTAGTCATCCCAGGCATCATCATAATCGCCGTCATAGACAGAATAAAACTCTGCAAAGGAGAGAGGGTAGATTCTAATCTCATCACCTCTGCCACGGAATTCGGTCACAATGTCGCTGGACAGGAACTTGGAATTACTTCCGGTGACATACACATCAATATTGCTCATGCGGAGCAGGCTGTTCAGCACTTTCTCAAATTGTGACATAAACTGCACTTCATCAAGAAGCAGATAGTATTTGCCATCGTCTTTCATGGCATCTTTGATGTACTTGAAACACATCTTAGGATCTCTTAGTTCCTCATTTTCAATACCGTCCAATGCAATCTCAATAATATGATCAACATCAACGCCGTTCTCCAGTAAGTATCTCTTAAAGATGGTAAACAGCAAAAAGGATTTGCCACATCTACGAATGCCGGTAATCACCTTTATCATTCCATTATCTTTTCGCTCGATCAGCTGCTGTAGGTAAGCGTCTCTTTTAATCTCCATCGTTACACTCCCCATTTCCGTGCATCTACACACTTTTATGTAATGTTGATAAATATATTTTCAGATTTTTTTGATTGCAGTGTCTATAATCGATTACTCCAATCGTTATTATAGGTAGACAACAAAAAGAAGATGGTTCCGATGTTTCATTAAATATGTTCGTTAGTCTTTTACGCAAAGGATTCTATCTCCTCTGCGCCCTAATGCTTTTCGGATTCAGTTCAACAAACTGGATTTTACCAATTTTCGGAGATTAAGGTTTCCGGATGTGAAAAAACTAATTTAATATTCTTCTTGGAATTCAGCAACAACATCAATGTACCTTGTTCTTTTGTCTCCATTTGCGTTGTCATGACCAATGAACGATATGGTTTGAAGCCACATTTTGTCTGAACTCGTTTTGATTGTTCATTGAAATCATAGTAACCACAAATCAGAAAATCATAATCCAATTCGCCAAATAAATAATCTTTAACTGCATTTACGGCTTCGGGCATAAGTCCTTTTCCCCAATAATCTTTACTCAAAACATATCCTAATTCTCTGCCGTAATAATCCTTGAATTCTGTCAAAGCATCTTCTAACCCATATTTTTCTATGCCAACAGTACCGATTACTTTATTGTTTTTCTTTAAGCAGATTGCAAATATTTTATCCTCACTGATAAAGGAATTCATAATACTTTGAGATTCAGCAATATTTTCATGATGTTTCCATCCTGCCATCTCCCCAACACCTTCGACAGATGCATACTCATAGAAATCCTCCAAATCTGTTTGTTTGAATGATCTAAGAATGAGCCTTTTTGTTTCTATTACTTTTCCGTCTATTCTGAAGTCAGCATTCATATTTTTACGCTCCTCATAACGTCTAATTCTCCAAACTCCGATTTCTATTTTCGTTTCCATAGCATAGTGTACTCTTTTTCACCAGTATCTTCATCCAAATCTTCACATTGAATAATGAACCCTTCTCTTTGGTAAAAAGAGATTGCTCTGGCATTCTTCTGGTATACATTTAATCGTAAGCTAACTTTTTTATCCTTAATATAATCTAATAAAAGCTTACCTATGCCACATGACTGCATTTCATCGGAGACAAAAATACCTTCGATATATTCATCATTTAGTCCTACAAATCCTTGTATCATTTTATCTGCTTCAAACACATAGACTTCGGATTGTGACAGCATTTCTTTTACTAATTCATAATTACTTTTCCAGTATTGATTGGAAATAAAATAATGTGCTTTCAGATTTGTCTTTAACCATATGTCAGCGACTCTATCGATATCTCCGTTCAGCAACTTTCTAATCATAACAAATATTCTCCACAACTACATCCTTTATGCTTTTCTCTTTTTTCCATTCTATCACAAGTTCACCATTAATTATCAATTTTTTGATATTTTTTCTTTTCCCTCACTGTAAAACAGCCTCTGAGCGTTTCGTTATATAGAGGGATACAAATAAGAGCAAGATCCATCCATGTTTAACGGTATTGCCATTTGGCCTCCCGTCAACCTATGGGTTTTATCTTGATGGGGATCTCCCCATACCCTCTCAATAACAGACGTTTCACTTGTTTGGTTCAGTCATCTTGACTCCTTTCCTCCAGGATTCAGGAAATAAAAAATGCCTGCCTGGAACTTTTATAGATAGTAAAGTTCCAAACAGACATTGCTGTTTGACCATTAGCTGTAGCTAATAGAATTGAAGAACGTGATTAGAAAATAACAAAAGCGTTCGTTGTCAGCTAATCCAGCTAACATTTTCGAACGCTTTGAAGCCCGTCGCCAAGAGGATTTGAACCTCCGACCCCTCGCTTAGGAGAGCTCCAACCTATTGTCACTCTCTGTCAATCTGAGGTAAGGTAAACCCATATGGGACACTATATAAAACTGTTTCCGATTCAATTCGAGTTATTCTGAATACCCCCTCTGTCAAGCTCTGTAAAGCTCTGAAAGTTAGCTGATTGTTTGCCCCAGCTAATAATCGGGGAATGCCTTGATATTACCATCGACATCTGTTATATGACCACCATGCTTCGTACGTTCGATCATGGTAAACAGTATTCAATTAAACTTTCCTATCATAAGTACAAGATATTTTCTTGTCTATAAATAATATAACGCATACGAGACGGTTTGTCCATGCGTTTTTGACTGGCAAATTTATAAGCTGCTTTCATATTTTTAAACACGGACATAACCAGTAGATATACCTTCGATTCGGTTGGATGCTCCCGTACTCTGAATCAATGCAACTTCTAAGAGTGTTTTCAATTCATCTACATTGGCTTCGAGAAATAATTCCTGTTTGCCTTTATGTTCATGGATGCTGCTAACCATCTGAACAATTTCAGGTGTTAACAACTTCGCAGGACTTACAATAAAATCAAAGTCTCTCATAGGAATCTCCTTCATTTCAGATTTATCTCCGTCATTCTATCATCAAATGATGGAGATAGAATATCCATATACACAATAAATATCCTCATTTCATCCATATATTATATCGTTTTATGAATCGTTTTTTCACTAAAATTACACTATTTTTTCACTATTTTTCATTACTTCATCGTCTTCGCCAGTGAATTGAGCAATGCCCGCATCTCTGGATTCGCCAATACTTTTGCCAGAAGTTCCGGATCGACTTCATCAGCAACAGTAGTATTATTATTTTCCTGCTGTACATGCATCTGTGGATCCAGATTCTTTTTCTCATAAAATGCTTCTTCAAAAAGCTCTGCATTTTTCCTTCTGTCATCATCCAGAATATGAGAGTACACATCTGTAACCATATTGACCTGAGCATGGCCAGAATCACCCTGTACCGCCTTGATGTCTCCACCATTCAGTTTCAGCTTATAAGTAACACTGCTATGACGAAAACTGTGAAATACAACCGGTGGGAGATTATAGTCCTCGATCAATTTCTTTAAAGGGCCACGGATTGCTCCATCACCAAGAGGAAGACCAAAGGTACTTGCCATAACCAGGTTATAGTCCATATATTCGTCACCCAGGATTTCTTTCATTTCATCCTGCTCAGCTTTCCAGTCTACAAGCATATTAGCAACGCTCTTCGGTAAGAATATCTTACGTACACTACTTTCTGTCTTCGGTGTTTTCAGAATACGGACCGTAGAATTCTTCTTATGATTTGTCGGAAATACCAACAACACATCTTTTCCATCCAATGCATTTAAAGATTCTTTTCTTATACGCTGTGATTCTTTGTTGATGAAGACATATGCACGGTTTTCTTCAATTGCCTCATGAGAAATATCTACACAATCCCAGGTAAGACCAAGCAGCTCACCAAGTCGCAGGGAACATGAGAAAGATAGATTAATTGCGAGCTTTAATCGTTCATCTTCACAGACACTGAGCGCATACATCAATGTATCCGCTGTCCAGATGTCTCTTTTTTGTGATTTATGTTTTGGTACAGTCGCATGGGTGCAAGGATTCTTCTCCATCAACTCCCATTTCACTGCCTGTTCAAAACAGTTTCTAAGCAGCTTATTAATATCCCTGACCGTACTGGAAGATACAAATTCATTTCGACTGGTTTTATTCAATGGATTGATAACTGCACGTCTCTTCAAAAGACTCTGATAATATCTTTCGATGAAACGGGTATTGATCTCTGAGAGTTTCGTATCACCAATGATCGGAAGAATATAGTTATTGATAAGAGAGACATTTCCTTCATATGTAGAAAGCGCCCAGTTTTCTTTGCCATAAAGTGCAACATATTCTGTAATAAGCTCGTCCAGTGTTTTGCATTTACGGACGACAAATGATCCCATCTCTTTTTTATATTCAATTTCTTTTTTTCTTCTCTTTGCTTCGGCTTTCGTTTCATAGGTTTCCCACTTCTGTTTCCTCTCACCTTTTTCATTCGTATAAGAATAGATTACATTAAATTTTCCGTTTCGTTCTCTTATAGATGCCATATTATTGCATACTCCTTTCCAAATCTCTTTGCTCCATCCAGTCCTCAAATTCATCCCGACGGATCCTAACTCGACTGCCAACTTTTATTACTGTGAACTTTCCTTTATCCGCCCACTTGTTGATCATGCTTCTGCTGACCTTTGCCAGATAGGAAGCTTCATCAAAAGTAAGATACTTTATATTTCCATTGCTTCCTCGTATTCCGGTCTGTGATAATTTCTTCCGCCGGAAATTAGCCAGGGCAATATTTTGTTCCTGTGCAAGTTCTTCATAATCATTCGATGGATCCAGCTTATACCGATCCTGACCTTCCAGGAATTTTCGAAAACTCTCTTTTGTGATCCTTTTCTTTTCTGCAATCACAATGAATTCAAAAAAATGACTATACTTTGGATTATCAAGAATTGTATATACTGCGCTTCTGGTTGTTCCAAGCAGCTGTGCCATCTCAGGCATCGTAATTGTTGCATCTTCCAGAAGAGCGTCTTTTTTTCTGTCTTCCTTTGTTCGATACCGGGACTGGCTTTTATACCAGTTCTGAAAAGATTCTTTTGGTATTCGTTTCCAGTAATCGACAATAACAGCTTCCATTTGATTTTTCTTGAGTAAATCATAAACAAGATACTCATCAACACCCAACAGATCCGCAACTTCCTTAACGGAATAGGACCAGGATTTCAATTCTTTCCCTGGTTCTTCTCCGGTAACTTTATGGTATTTAATCTGATTGGCGTACCATTTTTCAAAGCTGGCAATATTGATTCGTATCTTTCCAGCAATCTCTTTAGATTCAAAAACATTTTTATGCACCAGCCAGTATCGATCTGTCTTTTTTAATCCCAGCAGCTTTCCCATTTCCGGCACGGTCATCCAGGTTCTCTTTTGTGTCGGACGCCGTTTGTAAGGACTGTCTTCTGATATCTTTGAAATGATCTCTTCAACATCGTCCATTTCCGGAACTTCTTTTTGTTTCATAATTGCTGTTGCCATTTATTCTTCACTTCCTGTCTTTTTTAGTGTTAGTTTTTTTTCTTATATCATATCTCAAATCCAGATAAAAATTTAGGATGTCGATTGCAGACAAAATCTGCCTGATCAACACCCTGTTTTTTATTGTTCCAAGTTATCGAGCCAGTCATCGAAACTCTTCTTAGAGATGCGATACTTTCCGCCATCCAACTGGATCCACCGGAATTCCTTTTTCTTTAAAAGGTTATAAATAGTAGGTCTGCTGACTCCTAAGATTTCCTGTAACTCTTGAACTGTATAACATCTTTTTTCTGACATTTCTTTATCCTCTTTTCTTTGAAATATGAAAGAAAAATTATCCCTTCATATAACGAAACGCTCAGAGCATGTTTTACAGTGGTCAAAAGCAAATTTTTTTACTTTT
Organism: Blautia sp. TF10-30; assembly: GCF_003481245.1. Classification (NCBI taxonomy): domain Bacteria; kingdom Bacillati; phylum Bacillota; class Clostridia; order Lachnospirales; family Lachnospiraceae; genus Blautia; species Blautia sp. TF10-30. The sequence continues at coordinate 687 of NZ_QUKM01000018.1, read as the reverse complement.
TTCTTACGAGTTTTCTTTAATGCAACTCGTAACATTAGATTTTTACATTTTTCATGAAATTAAGTAAA
>NZ_QUKM01000018.1:0-609 GCF_003481245.1 Blautia sp. TF10-30 | reverse complement strand
TGCAACTCGTAACATTAGATTTTTACATTTTTCATGAAATTAAGTAAAGAAAAAGAGCATATGGAATTGAATCCATACACTCTATGATTACTGGAACTTTATTTCATTTTTTATATAACAAACTAGAATTTATCTTGCAATTAGAAACCATTTATCTTGTATATGGTTCAGTGTCTTTTCCATCATATACAAATGCTTTTATATCCGTATTTTCATCAACCTCAGCATGAATACCTACCGTGTATTCTTTATCTGTAACATTCTGAAAAGAATAGCAACCGCCAGCAGGAATACTGTCAGATACAAGTTCCTGTTTTCCTTCACAGAGCAGATGTACAGTAATGTCAAAATCGTTTCTGTTCTGAACTGTCAACACGCCTGTATTAGACAAAATTTTTGCGTCAGAATATGTAATTACATAGGAATCAGGCGTTGACTTTTCCGCACAGACCACAGAACACTCCCACTGTGTCTTTGCTTTTGCTTTTCGATAGGCTTCCGAAGACTTATATGTTGAAAATATAATCATTGTACTTATAGCAAGAATGCCAGTGATGACAAACGCTATTGTTACTTTTTTCTTCACAACCATCACCTCCACACACAAAT
>NZ_QUKM01000017.1:51293-67117 GCF_003481245.1 Blautia sp. TF10-30 | reverse complement strand
TGGCAGGAAAAATTTATATTTTTTCAATTGTCTACTTGACGGGGAGCGGTTCATTCTGGCGGCTCCATTTTACTCAAAATTAAAATTCACATTCACGTTACGCTTCGTCAATCGCTTTTCCAATATCATGGCGGTAATATTTATTGTCAAAGTCAACCCATTCAACAGCCTTATATGCATTCGCACGTGCCTCTTTCAGGGTATCGCCAAGTGCTGTCACGCCGAGTACACGGCCTCCGTTCGTCACGATCTCGCCGTCCTTGAACTTCGTTCCGGCGTGGAAGCAGTAGTAGCCCTCATGCTCTTTGAATGTCGCAAGCCCACGGATCGGGAATCCCTTCTCGTAGGAAACCGGGTAACCGTTCGAAGCCAGTACAACGCAGACACACGCATTGTCTGCAAACTGCAGATCAATCTGGTCAAGCGTTCCATCGATGCAGGCTTCAAATACATCGATGATATCTGTTTTCATACGAGGAAGCACAACCTGTGCCTCCGGATCGCCAAAGCGGGCATTGTACTCCAGCACCTTCGGTCCATCCGGTGTCAGCATCAGTCCGAAGAAGATCACGCCTTTAAACGGTCTTCCCTCTGCTGCCATCGCATCTACTGTCGGCTGATAAATATATTTCTTACAGAAATCATCCACCTCTTTTGTGTAGAACGGGCTCGGAGAGAAGTTTCCCATGCCGCCGGTGTTAAGACCGGTATCGCCGTCTCCTGCTCTCTTGTGATCCTGCGCAGAACTCATCGTCTTGATCGTCTTTCCATCGACAAAAGAGAGCACGGAAACTTCGCGTCCCGTCATAAATTCCTCGATGACCATCTCATTTCCGGCACTGCCGAATTTCTTGTCGAGCATGATCGTCTTAACGCCCTCTTTTGCTTCCTCTAAGGTGTTGCAGATCAGAACGCCTTTTCCAAGCGCCAGACCGTCGGCTTTCAGTACGATCGGGAATTTTGCGGTTTCCAGATACTTCTCTGCCGCCTCCGGATCGGAGAATGTCTCGTATGCCGCCGTCGGGATATGGTATTTTTTCATCAGGTCTTTGGAGAACGCTTTCGATCCTTCCAGGATTGCCGCATTCTTTCTTGGTCCGAATACGCGCAGTCCCTCTGCCTCAAACGCATCGACAACACCGCCGACCAGCGGATCATCCATGCCGATGACGGTCAGGTCAATCTCTTTTTCTTTCGCAAAAGCAACGAGCTTGTCAAACTCCATCGCTGCAATATCGACACACTCTGCGTACTCCGCAATTCCTGCGTTTCCAGGAGCGCAGTAAATCTTGTCTACCTTCGGGCTCTGTGCCACCTTCCAGGCAATCGCATGCTCTCTTCCGCCGCTTCCTACAATCAGTACTTTCATCGCTCTTACTCCTTTATCTTTACGTGTCCGTCTTCTACCGTTACCTTTCCATTTGCAATCAGATCAATCGCACGCGGCATGATGACCCACTCGGCCTCTTCCATGACGCGCTGCTGCAGTGCCTTCGGTGTATCGCCCTCGTGCACTTCGACTGCCTTCTGCAGAATAATCGGGCCGGTGTCTGTTCCGCCGTCCACAAAATGAACCGTCGCTCCCGTCACTTTGACGCCGCGGGATAATACGCCCTCGTGCACTTTCAGTCCGTAATAGCCCGTTCCGCAGAACGACGGAATGAGGGACGGATGAATGTTGATGATCTTATTCGGATAAGCATCCACAATGCTCTGCGGGATCACAACCAGGCATCCTGCGAGCACAACGAGATCGACGTTGTACGACTGCAGTTTCGCCAGCAGTGCCTCGTTGAATGCTTCTCTCGATGCAAAGGTCTTCGGGGAAAGGCATACCGCATCAATCTCCTTCTTTTTCGCACGCTCCAGCGCATACGCTCCTGCATTGTTGCTGATGACAACGGAAACCTCCGCGTTTGTGATGGTTCCCTCGTCAATCGCATCCAGAATCGCCTGCAGGTTCGTGCCGCCGCCGGAGACGAGAACTGCTAATCTTAGCATAACTGTACTCCTTTTTCTCCGTTTTCAATGTGGCCGATCACATATGGCGTATCTCCTGTGGAACGGATGGCTTTCATCGCTGCGTCTACATCTTCCGGATCAACAGCCAGTACCATACCGATACCCATGTTGAAGGTGTTGTACATCATCTGCTCGTCGATATTGCCTTTCTTTGCCATCAGATCAAAGATCGGCGGTACGGTGTAGCTGTCTTTCTGTACAACGGCTACGGTGTTGTCTTTGAGCATACGCGGAATATTCTCGTAGAAGCCGCCTCCGGTGATGTGGCTGCATGCTTTTACGGTTACACCGGCATCTTTGATGGCGCGGAGTGCTTTTACGTAGATACGGGTCGGTGCAAGCAGGGTCTCGCCGAGGGTTGCGCCGAGCTCATCATAGTATGTATTTAAAGAATCTTTTGTCATATCGAAAACTTTGCGGACAAGAGAAAATCCGTTGCTGTGAACGCCGGTGGAAGCCATGCCGATCAGTACGTCTCCGGCTGCCAGATTTTCACCGGTAATCATGTCTTTCTTGTCACATACGCCGACAGCAAAACCTGCCAGATCGTACTCATCCTCCGGCATCAGGCCCGGATGCTCTGCGGTCTCACCGCCGATCAGTGCCGCATCGGACTGCAGACAGCCTTCTGCAACGCCTTTTACGATCGAAGCGATCTTCTCCGGATAGTTCTTTCCGCATGCGATGTAGTCGAGGAAGAACAGCGGTTCTCCGCCGGCACATGCGATATCATTCACACACATGGCAACGGCATCAATGCCGATGGTGTCGTGTTTATCAAGAATCATGGCGAGTTTCACCTTGGTTCCGCATCCGTCTGTACCGGAAAGCAGCACCGGCTCTTCCATTTCTTTGATTTTTGCCAGGGAAAAAGCGCCGGAAAAACCGCCAAGGCCGCCTAATACCTCCGGGCGCATGGTTTTCTTTACATGCTCTTTCATTAATTCTACTGATTTGTATCCAGCTTCAATATCTACTCCTGCGTTCTTGTAATCCATGGTGAACCTCCCTTGTCCTTTGTTTTTATTTACTGTAGTTACGGTATCCTGTTTCCTGCAGTTTTGCGTCTTTTGCCTCAACCTGCTCTTTCATTTCCTGTGTATATGCTTTCAGTTTTGCAAGCAGTTCCGGATCGGAAGTTGCAAGAATCTTTGCTGCCAGGATTCCGGCATTGGCACCGCCATTGATGGCAACGGTTGCTACCGGAATGCCGCTCGGCATCTGTACGATGGAGTACAGGGAATCACGACCTCCAAGCGATGTGGTATGCATCGGAATTCCGATGACCGGCATTGGGAAAATAGCTGCGCACATACCCGGCAGATGAGCTGCCATACCTGCGCCTGCAATGATAACCTTGAAGCCTTTCTCCTCTGCGGTTTTTGCATATTCGAAAAATACATCCGGCTCGCGGTGTGCAGAGATGATTTTCATCTCGTACTCAATTCCAAATTTTTCCAGCATGTCGGCTGCTTTGCTCATTACCGGCATATCAGAGTCGCTGCCCATCACAATTCCTACTTTAGCCATGTTGTTCTCCTTTTCTGATTAACTGTTCTAAGCGTTATTCATTAGTTATGCTTATATTTATGTTTTAATCATTCAGTTCTGCTTATAATATACTAAGCAGGCGTAGAAATGTCAACCCATAATCAGCCAAAAGGTTCATTTAATTCTTCCGTTCCCGGCAGGACGAAGCGTCCGTCCTCAATGAGAGGGATCGTCGTTCCGTCTGCTTTTTCGACCGCAACCGACTGCAGTTCGCGGTACGGAATCGTGATGTCCGTGTGGCATCCGAAGTATGCTTTCGACGGATCTTCTTTCCGTTTTGCCGAAACCTCGTTCTCGCGCGCGATTACTTCTTTTCCGTCCGGGTTGTACATCGGGCTGTCCTCCGCCCAGGCGTAGCAGGTGTCGCCCATCGCAAAATGCGGGCCCATCTTCTCTGCGATCAGGATCGGCAGTTTTCCGGCGATGCCGTACTGCTCTGCCATCACGTACGCCGTCGTGTTCGTTCCGATGGCAAACTCACCGATCGGCAGCGTCCTGTGGTGATACAGCAGGTTTTCTTCTATATAAGTACGATTGTCCTCTTCTTTTTCGAAGTTTGCGCAGTCATACGCGGTGATCATGCCGTCAGTCAGCGTCAGGCAGAGATCGCGGTAATACAGCTCGTTCAGGTAGACTCCCGTCACATGGAGCACGCCTGTCGTGCCGGTAAGACTCGGGGAAGTAAAGACCTCTCCGACCGGAATATTGCAGTCGGCAACACAGTTCTCGAAATTCGTCTCTTTCGCAGGATCGTTCAGATGATGCAGCATCACGCGCAGATCCGTTCTGTTCTCTCCTTTTCCAAGCACATGCACGGAAACACCCTCGTCGAGCGCATCGATCAGGTACTGCTGGATGCGCTGGTATTTTTCGTAATCGAGCGTGTTGATCTTTACGATCTCACAAAAAATTTTTTCGTAGCGCGGATCGATCTCCGGCATCGGGTAGGCGATGATCGTGTAGCCGTACTCGTCATCCTTGATATAGCGGTTTACAATCTGGCCCGCCTCGTTCTGGAAACCGACACGGAGCTTTTGCTGGCGCTCATTTAAGTGCAGTGCCTGTTTTTTATTTACTGGCTCAAACGGAACTTCGCCGAAGGTTTCCACCACGGCAGGGCCGGCATAGCCGTCTGCCAGTTCTTTGTACTCGTCGTATTTTACCTGCATCGCGCGGAGCCGTCTCTTCACGAGATCCTCGTTGAGATACAGCGCCTCATCGTTCCGGTGATCGTAGTCATACTGCTTATTCGCAGACGCACCGGCAACCCACGTTCTCCGCGCGCCGCGGGAAATCACCGGCTCGAGTCCCATCTCGCGGAACTGTAATATTGCCGCACGGATCATGCGCTCAAAACCGATGTGGAAGCGGATGCTGACTGTCTTCTTTTTCGACAGATCTTTTCGCGCCACGAGAAAGCACTTGCGGAAGCCTTCTGTGTAGGTGCGTGCCATCGCGTCGATTTCTTCCTGGCTGAACGTATTTAAAAAGCGGGCTGTACCCTTCTCATTTTCGGTGATATATTCGCCGTACTGGTACAGATACCGCAGATCCGTCAGATCAGATTCCATCACAATATCCTTCACAAAGTGCAGTGACGGGTCGACGATTTCGCGCACCTGGTATTCCTGGCGCTCCTCGGCATAATCGCTCACATACCAGTAAATGCTCTCTTTTACATACTGCGCGGACGGCAGCGTCTCCTCCTCGAACATCGCATACAACTCGAGATACAGCTCCATCGCCGCAGTCAGCTCCAGCAGGCGGTCCTCATAGACCCAGACAACAGCATTTCCCAGCTCCCGGTACAGGCAGCAGAGGCTCCTTCCATGCGTTTCACCAAGTGCCCGCACGGCAAACGCCGGGTTTCCGTAGGAGGTCTCATACCGCTCCCCGATCACATCTTCATACGGCTCGCGGTTAAAAACAGCCAGCTCTTCCTCGGATGCTGTTTTTAGATATCCTTCTGCGATTCTGCTCCGGATCTGGTCCATTTTGCAGAGGTACTGTGCCATCTGTGCAAAAAAATCGCGGTACGGCTGCGGAACGCTTTTTTCCGCCGGAATCTGGCGGATCCGCTCAATTGCAAGCGCATACCGCTCGTTTAATAATTCATCCGTCATAAAAAAATCCCTTTCTGTTTCTCTTTAACTGTTACGAGGGGCAGATCTGCCCCTCATTCTTCTTGACTTATTCCTGTTTTTCTTCCCGGTCGTCAATAATTTTTCCATCCCGGATACTCTGCTCGAGAATCTCTTCCATATAACTCCAGATCTCCTCGGAGCCGGTCGCCGTCTTCTCGTTTCGTTTTAACGGCTGGGAAATCCGCACATTGTGGCGGGTCCAGTCTTTTCCATCGTTCTCATGATTTAAAAGCAGCGGCTGGAAATTGTCCATCACATGGGCAAAGCGCGCTTCCGGTGTCTCATACGCTTCGAACTCGAGCCAGAGATCCATCAGCATTTTTCCCTGATCCTCCGGCAGCAGGCCATAGATGCGCTCGGCCGCTTTGTGTTCTCTCTCGTCTTTTGTTTTGTTTGCCTCCGCGTCGTACGCATACGTGTCGCCTGCATCAATCTCCACGAGGTCGTGGATCAGCAGCATGAGCATCGTTCTGCCGATGTCGATTTTCTCATTCGAATATTCCTGCAGCAGAAATGCCATCACCGCCATGTGCCATGCGTGCTCCGCGTCGTCCTCCTGGCGCGAATAGCCGCGGATGTGCGTCTGGCGCAGGATCTGTTTTTCTTTATCAATCTCCAGAATAAAATTCAGCTGTTTTTCAAAACGTTCGCGATCCATCTTTTTCCCCTTTTCTTTTATATGTACTCCCGGAGTCTTTCTGTGCTTGATTTTACGAGAGTACATTTATCTCACACCGATCAGAAACAGTGCCAGCCATGCGACCAGCATGCCGCCGCTCGTAATCGAGCCGAGAACCGACATTCTGTGGCTGACCTGTTCTTCTTTAAAGCTCTTCATTCCCACATAGAAGCCGTATCCCGACAGAAGGAATGAGAACAGTCCCGCTGCTCCGAGAAAAATGCCTCCGTTTCCGCGGAATGCAAACGATACGATCGAAGCCAGCAGAAACAGAAAGACCGAAGCACCTGCCATATAGAGAGCTTCCTTTCCGCCTTCCGACGGCTTCCGGACAAAATTATAATTATACTTCTTCCTCGCCATATTTCCATCTCCTGAATTTATTGCAGATCAGGAATGCGCCGCAGCCGATCATGGCTCCAAGCGTATTCAGGATCAGATCATCTACATCAAAGCAGCCCACCTTCGTGATGAGCTGAATCGTCTCCACGCAGAGGCTGAACATAAAACCAAGAAGCGATACTTTCCAGAAACTCTCCATTTTTTTGTGCATCACCGGAACGATAAAACCGAACGGCAGAAAACCGATCACATTGCCCGCCAGATTTAAAAATGCGGCAAGGAATCCCACCTTTTCGCGGTAAATCCAGAACCGTCTGATTTCCTGAAACGGCACCAGATTGTAACGGTAATCCAGTTCAAAAAAGTTCCTTCTCCCGTATTCTTCTGCAAAAAACAGAAAATAAACGAGCGCAAGAAGATACACCAGAAATAAAATCCGTCCCACAACGCGGATTCTGGCTTTCGTCTCCTGCTTCATCTTCGTTTCCCCTTTCTGCGTGGTATCAGAAACGCCGGAATACCTCTTCGGCGCATGCGCTTCCAAAATATTCCGGCATTTTTCTTAAAACATAATTTCCCCGCGTCGTTTCAGCAGACCTGCTCCGCTTACGATCATCAGGACACCGGTTGCTACCCCTACCACAACCAGTACTGCGCCCATGGCGATATTTCCGCCGCCGACACGTCCCATGGTTTTATAGATTTTTTCATTCATCGTGCAAAACTCCTTTTTTCAAGTGTACCACGTCTTATTTGACACCGTACTCCTCATAATAAGCATCAATGGCAGCCTTCATCTTGTCATCGATCTGGATTTTGCCCTGGCATGGACGGTTGTACAGATAGGTGATGACATCCTCCATGGTTACAATGGCATTTGCCGGGAAGCCATAGGTTTCCTGGATTTCCTCAAGTGCGCTCTTGTCGCCTTTTCCGCGCTCCATACGGTTTAAGGATACCATCAGACCTTTGATCTCCACATTGCCCTGTGCCTGGATGATCGGGAACGTCTCCTCGATGGATTTTCCGGAGGTGGTAACATCCTCGATGATGACAACGCGGTCGCCGTCTTTAATTTTGCTTCCAAGCAGCAGTCCTGCATCTCCGCCGTGGTCTTTTGCTTCTTTCCGGTTGGAGCAGTAACGTACTTCCACACCGTAGAGATCATGAATCGCAATGGCGGTTACAACGCTGAGCGGGATTCCTTTGTAGGCCGGTCCAAACAGAACGTCGAAATCCAGTCCATAATTGTCATGGATTGCTTTTGCATAATACTCGCCGAGACGTTTTAACTGGCTTCCGGTTACGTAAGCGCCCGCATTCATGAAGAACGGGGATTTTCTTCCGCTTTTCAGAGTAAACTCTCCAAATTTTAATACCTGGCTCTCGACCATGAACTCAATGAACTCCTGCTTGTACTGTTCCATCTTTTTTCCTCCATATTTTCAGGGGAAGGCATCTTTTTTCGCAATGCCGCCCGTTTTTACTTCTATTCTTTTCTATACTACCATAAACGCCTCTGTTTTTCCAGTCCAGACACAGGATTTCGCATAAAAAACATAAAATCCACACAAATAAATTTCATTCTCTGACGCAAAAAATCCCTCCGCCCAGAGAACGGAGGGATTTTGATATGTTTTCTTTTTAGAAATCTACTTCTGTATCATAGTAGCAGCATTTCAGCAGTTTTTCCATCTCTTCAACAGATGGCTGTCTCGGGTTGGATCCGGTGCAGGCATCGGCGATGGCATTTACAGCGATGTCGTGCAGTCTCTCCAGGAATACGTCTTCCGGAACGAAGCCATGCTCGGTCGGATAGCTGTCTTTTCCGTAGTTCTTGATGCAGTGCGGAATGTTCAGTTTGTCGTTCATGCCGCGCAGATAGTCAATGAGGAGTTTTACTTTCTCTTCCGTTGTCTCGCCGCCAAGTTTCATCTCGTCAGCGATCACTGCATAACGTTTTGCTGCAGTCTCGTCTTTTGCGTTGAACGCGATAACCTTCGGCAGGTACATAGCGTTTGCTGCGCCGTGGATCAGGTGAGCGCCGTAATCAGCGAATGCTGCGCCTGTTTTATGTGCCATGGAGTGAACAATACCAAGAAGTGCATTGGAGAATGCCATACCAGCGAGGCACTGTGCGTTGTGCATGCTGTCACGTTTTGCCATATCTCCGTTGTAGGAATCTACCAGGTCTGCCTGAATCATCTTGATTGCATACAGTGCCAGCGGATCGGTGAAGTCACAGTTCGCGGTGGAAACGTATGCCTCGATTGCATGGGTCATAGCGTCCATACCGGTGTGAGCAACTAACTTTTGCGGCATCGTCTCTGCCAGATCCGGATCTACGATTGCAACGTCCGGCGTGATTTCGAAGTCTGCCAGCGGGTATTTGATACCTTTTTCATAGTCTGTGATAACTGCGAACGCGGTTACCTCGGTTGCTGTTCCGGATGTAGAAGAAATTGCACAGAAATGAGCTTTTCTGCGGAGTTTCGGCATTCCGAATACCTTGCACATTTCTTCGAAGGTGATGTCTGGATACTCGTATTTGATCCACATTGCTTTTGCTGCGTCGATCGGAGATCCGCCGCCCATTGCTACGATCCAGTCCGGCTGGAACTCTTCCATCGCTTTTGCTCCGCGCATAACAGTCTCGACTGACGGGTCAGACTCGATTCCCTCAAAAAGCTGTACTTCCATGCCGGCTTCTTTCAGGTAGTCTACTGCGCGATCCAGGAAACCGAAACGTTTCATGGAGCCGCCGCCTACACAGACGATTGCACGTTTTCCTTCGAATGTTTTCAGTGCCTCTAAAGCACCCTTTCCGTGGTATAAATCTCTTGGTAATGTAAATCTTGCCATTGTTCAGAACCCCTTTCTTGTTTTGCTTCTGATGGACAGCTCCGGCAGATCAGATCAGCAGAATTTCTGTTTTTCCTGCTCTCTGTTTGGGCCGCCTTTTGTCTTTTGTTTTCGACTTTGTTATTATTATAACAAACTTTTTCAGGGATTTCCAATACAAAAATGATATTTCCTGATGTCAATTATATATGTCTTATTTACTCCCGTGCCGCCCGCGATGCCTGTTTTTCACGGTACATCGCTCTTTTCCTCCAGCTTTCCACTTCCAGATAATTCCAGTTGTAAAGCCCCGTCAATTTATCTTTATACTCCCACTCAGAAAAATCTGTCAAATTTCACCGCACACAATCACATTTAATTTTACATTTCACGAAAAAACACTCCCAACCACTTTCAGCGCCTCCGCCAGATCCTTTCGAAAATCCTCATCCCCTCTCCGCAGACTATTCACCCTGCACCCAAACACCCTCTCATGCCCCGTACAGTGCAGATACCTGCCGTCCCCCAGATACATCCCCACATGCCCTCTCCAGAACAGCAGATCCCCGGCCTTCGCCCGTTCCTCCACCAGACACATCTCCTCCCCTTCTCTCCAGATCGCTTTCATCGGATACCCTTCCCTGATATCAGCATCCCGCCAAATCAAAACCCCATTCATCAAATACACCATAAACACCACACCCGAACAGTCAATCCCATCCGCCGCCTTCCCGCCCCACCGGTACTGGCATCCAAGATACCCCTTCGCACACTCCACAACCTTCCTCCGAAACTTCTCTTCCGACCACCCCTCCGGAATCCCCTGCTCCACAAAAAACCTCTCTTCCGATTTTCCCCACAAAAACCGATCCGAATCCAGTCTTTTTCTTAATGCCACCTCCGGCACAAACCCACTGATCCCATTCGCCAGTTTCACCCTGCAATACCCATTCTCCGTCTCCTCCATTTTCTCCACAAAACACCCCCGTCCCAGCGTCTCCAACATCCGCGCCTGCACCCGCGCTCCCCTCATCACATCCGCAAACCCGCGTGTCACCACATACGTATTCCCTGCCTTTTCCCTCTCCTCCATCCACTCCCGGCTTTTCTCTTCAATCAAATTCCTCTCCATCCACCCCCGATACCCATAATGCGTCCAAACCTCAATCCACTCCCCCTTATCTTCCCACATCACGCTCCATCCAAAAAACACCTCATCCACCACATCAACCCCATTCTCCTCATACAAAAACGCCCGCTTCACTTTAATGATCCCATACTTCATCTCACATACCACCTTCCATTTTCTATATACTATGCACCCACCACAACACTCTCACGCCGATCCGCCCCCGGCGGATCCAGACCTACTTCGTTTCAGCTCCACACAACCAGACCTCACTGGAATTTGCGCCTGCGGTGTGGCGGGCATAGAAAAAGAGGGCGGAACTGTGCCCATTCTGAGCCACAGTTCCGCCCTCTTTTTCTCGCCCGCCGCACCGCAGATGCGAAGCCGCTCGAGGCCGTCCGTCTTATCTCACCGCCCCGATCAGCGAATTAATATCGTCAACCTTATGCCTTCTCATATACTCTTCGATACCGCGAACCGTTTCAACAGTCGCATACGGATTAAAGAAATTCGCCGTCCCAATCGAAACCGCCGTAGCCCCCGCCAGAATAAACTCCAGCGCATCCTCCGCCGACGCAATACCGCCCATACCAATAATCGGCACTTTCACTGCCTGCGCCACCTGATACACCATCCGCACCGCAATCGGCTTCACCGCCGGCCCCGACATACCGCCAGTCTTATTCGCAATCGCAAACTTCTGCCGTTCAATATCAATCTTCATCCCAGTAAGCGTATTGATCAGCGACAGCACATCCGCCCCGCCGGCTTCCGCAGCCCGCGCCATCTCCGTAATATCCGTCACATTCGGGCTCAATTTCATAATAATCGGCTGCTTCGCATATTTTTTAACTTCTCTGGTGATCGCCTCCACCGCCTTCGGATCCTGTCCAAACGCAATACCGCCCTCCTTCACATTCGGGCACGAAATATTAATCTCCAGCAGATCCACCGGCTCCGAAGTCAATCGCTCCACAACCTCACAGTAATCCTCCGTCGTCCGTCCACACACATTCACCACAATCTTCGTGTCAAACTGTTTCAAAAACGGAATATCCCTCTCACAGAACACATCAATACCAGGATTCTGCAGCCCGATCGCATTCAGCATTCCGCCGTAAACCTCCGCAATACGCGGCGTCGGATTCCCCGGCCACGGCACATTCGCAACACCCTTCGTCACAACCGCGCCAAGCTCCTTCAAATCCACAAACTCACTGTACTCCGCGCCGGAGCCAAACGTACCAGATGCCGTCATAACCGGATTCTTCAGTTCCACACCCGCCAGATTCACACTTGTCTTCATCGCTTTTTCTCCTCCTCGCGTCACTTACAGCTCAATTTCCGTACTTAAAAAGACAGGTCCGTCCTTGCAGATCCGCTTGTTGTGCACATGTGAATGACCATCCACCTCAGTCGACTGGCAGACACACGCAAGACATGCGCCAACGCCGCACGCCATCTTCTCTTCCATCGAAATCCAGCATGGAATTCCCTTTTCCAGACCGTACGCCTTAATTGCACGCAGCATCGGAGCCGGACCGCAGGCAAAAATTACATCTGCTTCCAGATGATCCTCGCGCACCGCATCCATCACATTGCCCTTCACACCGGCACTTCCGTCCTCCGTTGCAATATGAAGATCGCCTGCCGCAGCAAACTCCTCATTTAAGAACAACTCATCGCGGTAACCACAGCAGATGATCGTGTCCGTTCCAAGATCCTTCGCCGTCTGCAGCATCGGCGGAACACCGATACCGCCGCCCATCAGCATCACACGTTTTCCCTTACCTTCCTCGATCGGGAATCCATTTCCAAGCGGCCCTAAAATATCAACCTCATCCCCCGCTTTCAGACGCGAAAACTCCTCCGTTCCTGCACCTGCCACACGGTAGACAATCCGAAGTCTTCCTCCCTCTCGGTCGATCTCACAAAGAGAAATCGGACGCGGCAGAAGACGGCTGCCGTCCTTCGAAAACAGAGAAATAAACTGGCCGGCCTTCGCCTCTTTCGCAATCACTTTCGTGGAAATCCACATGCTGTAAATTCCTTTTGCAATGCACTCCTGACTTTCCACAGTACAGCATTCCTTGATTTTCATAAGCTGAACACTCCTTTTATTTTCTTGAATCGGCGAAAAGCCCAAAATATCCTCCGGCGGACATAACATCTACCCGGCAGACCTTCTGAGCTTTTCACCCTGTATTCTTATTTTGCAGCAGCAAGCGCCCCGCTGATATCCTCAACCATATCCTTTACAGCTGCTCTCGAAGCATCCGCAAAGTTCTCAGTGCCAAACTCGGCATATTTTTCCTGTTTGTAAGCAGCGATAATACCTCTCGAAGAGTTTACGATTGCACCTAGTCCGTCCTCATTGAAGAAGTGAACGAGGTCTTTTCCTTTTCCGCCCTGTGCACCGTAGCCCGGTACCAGGATGTAGGATTTCGGCATTACCTTACGCAGCACCTTGCCCATCTCCGGGTACGTAGCGCCGACAACAGCTCCCACATAGCTGTAATCATCGCCCATGTGCTCCTCGCCCCACGCGGCAACCTGCTCGCCGACCCACTCATACAGCGGACGTCCGTCGATGATGCGGTCCTGGAACTCGCCGCTGGACGGGTTCGAGGTTTTTACCAGAACAAAGATACCTTTTTTCTCCTCTTTGCAGACCTTGATGAACGGTTTTACGCCGTCAGATCCAAGATACGGATTGACAGTTGCAAAATCCTCATGGAATCCGGCGTAGGATTTGCTTCCCACCTGCACGTGGCCGAGGTGGCCGACTGCATACGCCTCAGAAGTAGAACCGATATCGCCTCGTTTGATATCGCCGATGACAACGAGACCCTTTTCCTGGCAGTAGGAAACGGTCTTCTCATACGCTGCCATTCCCGGAACGCCGAACTGCTCATACATGGCAACCTGCGGTTTTACAGCCGGAATCAGATCGTATGTTGCGTCGACAATCGCTTTATTGAACTGCCAAACGGCCTCTGCAGCTCCTTCAAGTGTCTCTCCGTACTCGGCAAATACCTTTTTCTGTACGTGCTCCGGCACATAGTTCAGCATCGGGTCCAGACCTACGACGATCGGTGCATTTGTTTTTTTAATGTTTGCAATCAGTTTGTTAATCATCTGCTTACTCTCCCTCTTCTGTTTTTTCTTATTAGAAATTACTCAGCTTCGTATACAATCTTGCCGCCGCATACGGTAGCCATAACTTTTCCTTTCACTTTCTTGCCGCCGAACGGAGTGTTTTTGCCCTTGGAAACAAACTCCTTCGGATCGATCACATACTCTGCTTCCGGATCGATGACAACCACATCGGCGTCCATGCCAGATGCAAGAGAACCTTTCTTGTCCAGGTGCAGGATTTTTGCCGGATTGTAGCTCATCTTCTCCGCCATCTGCATTGGGGTGATGACCTCGGTATCCACAAGTTCGGTGATGGTAAGAGCCACGCTCGTCTCCAGTCCGACGATGCCGAACGGAGCTTTCTTGAAGGACTCCTGTTTCTCGGTCAGCGCATGCGGTGCATGATCGGTGCTGATGACATCGAAGACATCGTCTTTCAGACCCTGGCGCAGTGCCTCGAGATCCTCTTTCGTACGGAGCGGCGGATTCATCTTGTAGTTGGTGTCGCCCTTTACGATGTCGTCGCTGCAGAGGGTAAAGTGATGCGGGCAGACCTCGGCGGAAATCGAAACGCCGGCCTTTCTCGCCTCACGCACCATATCCACGCTCTCTTTGGTCGAGCAGTGGCACAGATGCAGGTGTGCACCTGTCTCTGCGGCAAGTACGATATCTCTTGCAACAATCGTGTTCTCTACGGAGTTTGTGATGCCCGGCAGATGCCACTCTCTCGAGTTTGCATCCTCATTCATGCAGCCGCCGTTTACGAGGTTCTTGTCCTCGCAGTGAGCCAGCACCGGAATGTTTTTCTCTGCGGCAATCTCCATGGCCTCTTTGTAGAGCAGCGCGTTCATAACGGATTTTCCGTCCTCGCTGATCGCCGGGATGCCGGCTTTTACCATGCCCTCGATATCGGCGAGCTCTTCACCCTTCTGTCCTACTGTGATGGCGCCTGCCTGCAGTACATTAATCGGAGAAAAACGGTCTGCTTTGATCGTTACATAGTTGACGCGGTCCGGGCTGTCGATGACCGGTTTTGTATTCGGCATCGCTACCAGCGTTGTCACGCCTCCTTTTGCTGCTGCTTTCGAACCGCTTTCAATATCTTCTTTATATGTCTGCCCCGGGTCGCGGAGATGTACATGCATATCGATGATGCCAGGCATTACATAGCAGCCTTTTGCATCTATTACCTGCGCATCTTTTACGCGGATTCCTTTTTCAACCCGTGTAATAACGCCGTTTTCGATCAGAACATCACTGATTTCGTCTTTTTGGGTGGCCGGGTCGATGACCTGTCCATTTTTGATTAAGATACTCATCTTACGTTCTCTGATCCTTTCTTTTCTTCTGGCCGTCGTCCGACCATTTATTCCTTTTTATAATACACGAAATCTTTCCTGAAATAAAGAGTTTTTTCTTGACTTTTTTGATTTGCAAGATTATAATGGTCTCAATCGAGAAGATGTTGAGATGTAATACGTGGTCACTAGCTATTAGAGATTATATTAGCATTCACCTTCAATATAATCTGTAATAGCTAGTGAATTTTTTTACCAAAAGTTCACTCGCTTATGGGGGAACATATGCATTCCCACATCATGCTTATTTTTTAATTTTATGGAGGTAACTCACAATGAACAAGGGAACAGTGAAATGGTTTAACGCAGAGAAGGGCTATGGCTTCATCACAGGCGAAGACGGAAACGATGTATTCGTACATTTCTCCGCTATCCAGGGTGAAGGATTCAAAACTCTTGACGAAGGTCAGGCGGTTACTTACGATCTTACCGAGGGTGCTCGCGGAATGCAGGCTTCCAACGTTGTTAAATGCTAATTAACCATAAGCGAAAGGCCGGAGGATGTATGTCCTCCGGTTTTTTAATTTACGCGGGCAACGAGCCAAAGTCCATGCCTGCACGAGACCTTGGCGACTGCCGCGATAACTTGAGAAACTCGCGGAGCGTGTTTCTCATAGTTT
>NZ_QUKM01000017.1:0-51283 GCF_003481245.1 Blautia sp. TF10-30 | reverse complement strand
GCGATAACTTGAGAAACTCGCGGAGCGTGTTTCTCATAGTTTTTTCTATAGCAAGACCCGAAAATAATGCAAAAAAGGCAGTGCTGCAGAGCGCGAATTGCAAGGAACAGATTTGAAGGCGTACCGGGGTACGACGAAAATCTGTGACGCAGTAATTCACGCTCTGCGGTGCTGAATTTTTTGCATTATTTTCGGGGATTGCTATAAATCTCTATAACAAAAGCGCTTATCACTCCGGGATTTTCCCGTCTGTGGTAAGCGCTTTTACTTTCTTTAACAATTCTGCTTATTCCGCTGTACTTTCGCTGATGGAATCTGCTGTGCTGTCACTTGCCGTATCTGCTGTGCTGTCCGAAGATGTATCGGAAGCATCAGAGCTGTCGCTGGTGTCATCTGCACTGCTGTCGCTGGATGTGTTGGTCTCGCTCAGATAATTCTGAATATCCGTCACGTTCATCGTTGTGGTTTCTGTCGTGCGGTTCGCCTTTTTCTCTGCTACCGAGTTCTGGTAAACAGCAACGGAGAACCAGCCGATCAGGGTAGCCAGAACAACGACGAAAGCGGTAACTTCCAGTCTCGTGATCCATCTTTCACGTCTCATGATTTTCTCACGGTTCGCTTTTTCCTTTTTATAGCGGTCAACTTTTTCCTGACTCATGGTTCTACTTCTCCTTTGATTTCTAAAAAGTGCTCGGCGGCACTTTCAAACATGTTGAAAATTATACTACATTTTCAACAAAAAGGGAAGAGAAAAGTTATAATGCAATGATAATTCCGCCGTCATTTGCATACATACTGCTGACGCCCTGGGTATCGAGTACGAAGACATCCTGTACCGCAAGGCGCTCCAGAAGGGCTTCTTTTACCATCTCGGCGCGCTCCGGGCAGTTGCAATGAGAGATGGCAAGCGTTTTGTTTTCTACATGCTGTGCGTCATTTACAATGGCATCGACCATTTTCATCAGTGCTTTGTTGATGCCGCGCGCCTGATCGAGCTGTACGATATCGCCCTCCGATGTGGCTCCCATAACCGGTTTGATCTTAAGCGCGGATGCAACAAGTGCTTTTGTTTTGGAAAGGCGGCCGTTTTTCCGCAGAGTTTCGAGATTTTCCAGCACGAAATAGGTGTGCTGTGTGCTGATATAGAGTTCTACTGTCTCTACGACGCGCTCAAAGCTCATGCCGGCTTCCTCGCACTCCACGATTTTTTTCACGATCAGGGTCTCTCCTATCGATGCGCTTCTGGAATTGAATACGTGAATCTTCAGATCCTCGTTCTCCTCCTGCGCCAGGTTTGCACCGAGCACTGCGCTGTTATAGGAACCGCTGAGCTGTGCGGAAAGTGTGACCGCGTAGCACCGTTCTGCTCCGTTCAGAAAAGATTTCCGGAAATAATCCGGCGACGGGCAGGCGGATTTCGGGCACTCCGGGCATTCCGCTACTCTCTTTAAAAAATATTTCTGGTCAAATGTCTCGTCATCCAGAATGGATTCTCCGCCGACTTCCAGGGTCAGCGGTGCAATTTCAATATTTCCTCTTTTTTTCATATCTGCTGTCAGTTCACAGCAGCTGTCTGCAACAATGTGAAAACTCATATATTTTATCCCTCCAAACTTGATTCCGCTTTTTCTCACTGCGGACGTTTCGTATTTCCAATCACCGCTCTTTTTCAAACCTTCCTGAACTAGGGACGAATTCGACACAGTGAATTTTTTGATATTTTGTCATGTAGTTTTGATAACTACATTTTATCATAACACACTTAGTGCTCCATTGCAAAAAGTTTTTTCCCAATAAAAGTTTTTCCGTTAAAAGTTTTTTCCTTTTCTTGTCGCACTCCCCTTTTTGCGGTATACTACGGTCATACGGCTTTTTTGTTTATGGATATTTTTCCATTGCTTATTTTCAGGAGGTGGTACGTATGGAATGGACTTTTTCGGATTCGGTCCGGCTTTCCCTGCTTTCGTTTTCGGAAGCTTCCAAAGCCTGCGCGGCGCTGCCCGGATTTTCTCTTTTCCGGCGCAGTCTGCAGCCGGAGCGCATCGAATACTGCCGCGCAGAGCTGCTGCCTGACTGCCTGGTCGGATCGCTTGCCGTCCCGGACAAGACGCATCCGCTTCACCTTGCATTCTCGCTTGCGTTTTATCTCGACCGGGGGCAGCTTATTCTGGCAGCCGACGAACAGACACTTCCGGCTTTGCAGAGCCTCCTCTTCCCGGAAGAACCGCTCGATACTTCCGATGTCTTCCACCTGTTTTTCTCGTTTCTGGAATCGCTGATCCAGGAGGATATGCTCTATCTGCAGAATTTTGAGAAGCGCCTCGCGACAATCGAGGAGTCTCTTCTCGACACTCTGCCAAAAGAGCTGCAGCGGACCCTGATCACGATCCGTCGGGAGCTGCTCGTGTTCCATGCCTATTACCAGCAGCTTCTCGACATGTGCGAAATACTCTCCGAGGACGAAAATCACTTTCTTCCCCCGGAATGCGCCCGTCAGTTTTCGCGCCTTGGAAACCGCGTGGACCGTTTGTACGACCACACCCAGATGCTGCGGGAGTACGCCCTGCAGATCCGCGAGATGCAGCAGGCGCAGATCGACCTGCGTCAGAACGATACGATGCGGATTCTGACGGTCGTCTCGACGATCTTTTTCCCGCTTTCCCTGATCGCCGGCTGGTACGGCATGAATTTTACGCATATGCCTGAGCTTTCTGCCCCGTATGCGTACTTCATCCTGATCGGCGTCTGTATTCTCATTGTTGCTGTTGAAATTTGGTATTTTAAAAAGAAAGGCTGGTTTTAACTACGGATGATTATCCTGCAGATTACACAGTTAAAAAATTTTATGAACACCCTGCTCCGTCTCGAGACATTTGACCGCTTTCCCGTCTCCGAGGCGTCGATCACAACGTTTACGACGTTCTCCATCGACGGCAGTCTTCACACGGACTTTTTCGATCCCGATGATGCGCAGCTCTTAAAAGAAAAAGGGCGGACGCGGCTTCTCTGGAAAGATGTGAAATCGTTCTGCTATTCCGTCATCAAAGGAAAACGGACACCCCTGCAGTTCAAATTTGTGTTTCAGCTTCCGCAGGCGGCGTGCGAAAAAATGATCGCGGACCATGCGCTGCCGCTGGAAATAGAGAACGTGTTTGGATGCTTTCTGAATTTTCAGTATAAGGACGGAAAACTCTTACTTACCACCGGAACTTCCCTCAAAATCTTTACGATGGACAAGTCGCTCGACCGCGTCTTCGATGAGGAAGTCCGCCAGTTTCTGCTGAAAAATGAAATTGCATTTGAAGAACAGATATAAAGACAAAATACTTATTTAGAAAGGTTCTCTTTTTATGAATCAGATTATTATGTGGATCATGGCAGTCGGCGCGGTACTCGGCGGTGTCGACCGGATCGCTGGCAATCGCTTCGGACTTGGAAAACGGTTTGAGGAGGGCTTTACGCTGCTTGGACCGACGGCACTTTCCATGTCGGGCATCATCTGCCTCACCCCGCTGCTCTCCCGCTTTCTCCGTTTCGCCCTCGTTCCCATCTGGAACTTTTTGGGGCTGGATGCGGGACTTCTCGCCGGCATTCTCGCCATTGACATGGGCGGCTACCAGCTCGCCGGAGAGCTTTCGGCATCGCAGGAGATGGTGCGCTACGCAGGACTTGTGATTGCGGCGACGCTTGGCTGTACCATCACCTTTACGATTCCGGTCGGCATGGGAATGCTGAAAAGCGGCGACCGCCTCTTTTTCTCCCGCGGCATGCTGATCGGCACGGGCACGCTTCCCGTCACGATGATCGTCGGCGGACTGCTCTCAGGGCTCTCTTTTCTGCAGATCGTACTTCAGTCGCTCCCGGTGCTCCTCTTCTGCTTTCTGCTGATGTTCGGCATCTGGCGTTTTCCGGAGCAGACCGTGCGCGCGTTCACGGTATTTGCAGATGTGATCCGGCTTCTGACGACGATCGGCCTCATCGCGGGCGCGTTCTGCTATATGACCGGCTTTTCGCTGCTCCCGGACCTTGCGCCGCTGGAGGACGCGATGGCGGTCGTCTCGTCCATCGGCATTGTACTGCTCGGCAGCCTTCCGACGGCGGAGCTTTTACAGCGGGTGCTCAAAAAGCCGCTCTCTTTTATTGGAAGAAAAACCGGCATGAACGACAGCAGTGCCGCCGGTCTTCTGATGGGCATTGTCAGCCCTGTTCCGGCGATCACAATGATGGAAAAAATGGACGAGCGCGGAAAGATTGTAAACGCAGCTTTCCTCGTCTCCGCCGCATCGACCATCGCCGCACATATGGGATTTACGTTCGGCACCGATCCTGATTTTGTCGTGCCGCTTCTCGTTGCAAAGCTCGCTGGAGGCATCGCCGCCGTCTGTGCCGCACTGTTTTTCACGAAGAAATCTGCTTAATTGTTTGAGATCATACATAGCAACGCAATAAGACCTGCGCCGTTTGAAAGCGCAGGTCTTATTGCATTTCTTACTTATTTTCTATTTCTTATTTCACCATATTCTCTTTGATAATTCCATGCTCTTTTAAGAGATCTCCAACTACATTTCCATCTACCAGTTTCAGCAGAGGTTTTTTCAGCAGGTTGAGCGGTCCAGGAAGCTCGATTTCCAGCGGGGATTTTCCATCCATCAGTTTCACGGAGCTGTCCAGCAGGTCGCGGATATCGTAAACGCTGCCCCATACTTCCGGCACGCCGCGGTCTACGCCGAGGAGTCCGTAAACAGCTTCCATTGCGGTACGAACGGAATACTCTGTCGTGAAGATGGTATCTCTTGGTGTCTCAGCGAACTGTCCGAGGAATGCGAAGTTGACGCAGCCATCCGGGATGACATCCGGGCGGTCGCCCTTTCTTCTTGGCATAAAGAATGCGGTGATGTACGGCATCATGGTCGGTACGCAGACAGCGCTGTTCTCTGCCAGCTCCGGAATCTGGTCAACCGGCACGCCGAGGTGGTACAGCCACTCTTCGGTGATCTCTTTACCAGTGCACTCTTTCATCGGTTTCTTCACATAGTCACCAGGTACGTCGGTGAACAGGCTGTAAACCCATACGCATACCTTATCTTTATCCTGCTCTTTGAACTGTCCCTGACGGTTGATGGTCCAGCTTAAAAGCCACTTGGAATCCTGGCAGCTTACGATACCGCCGGTAACAACCTTTCCGGTTCTCGGATCACGTTTGCAGATATTGGTGATATACGGAATGATCTTATTGTCGAGAGTGGTAATTGTTGCGGATTCCCAGTTTGTCTTTGCAATATCGGAACAGAATTTCTCCGGATGTCCAAAGGACGGATCCTGTTTTGCAATGTTTTTCCACAGGCTCCAGCAGCCGCTCGTGCGGACCTCTGCATCACCGTTCGGTGCATGGTTCTGATCGCCGTAGATCGTGCCTTCGGTGCAGCTTCCGTTGGTAACGAAGACGAGGTCATTCTCGGTGAGAACGATGCCTTTCTCGACGCCGTTTACTTTGCACTCGATGGCTTTTGCTACTTTCTTTCCATCGTTGATTTCAAAGATAACGTTGGTTACTTCGGTATTGAACTGGAAGTCTACGCCGGCATCCTCGAGGTATTTCTTCATCGGAAGAATCAGGGATTCATACTGGTTGTACTTCGTGAATTTCAGTGCGGAGAAGTCCGGCAGTCCGCCGATGTGGTGAATAAACCGCTGGAAGTACAGCTTCATCTCCAGTGCACTGTGCCAGTTTTCGAATGCGAACATCGTTCTCCAGTACAGCCAGAAGGTGGAATTGAAGACTTCATCATCGAAAACATCCTCGATCGTCTTGTCGTACAGATCCTCGTCTCTTGTCATGAAGAGTTTCATGATCTCCATGCAGCCTTTCTGGCTCAGGTTGAACTTGCCGTCGGTATGGGCATCCTCGCCGCGGTTCTTCGTTGCACGGCACAGGGAGTAGTTCGGGTCTTTTTTGTTCAGCCAGTAATACTCATCAAGAACGGATACACCAGGTGTCTCAATTGACGGGATGCTGTGGAACAGATCCCACAGGCACTCGAAGTGGTTTTCCATCTCACGGCCGCCTCTCATGATGTAGCCGCGGGTCGGATCGTAGATACCGTCGCAGGCACCGCCGGCGATGTCCATGGCTTCCAGAATGTGGATGTGATCGCCTTTCATCTGGCCGTCTCTTACAAGGAAGCACGCTGCTGCGAGGGCTGCGAGGCCGCTTCCTACGAGGTATGCGCTCTTCTCATCGACGCCTTCCGGTTTTTCCGGTCTTGCGAAGGCTTCGTAGTTTCCGTTGGTGTAATAAATGCCTTTGCTGTTTTTCTTATCTTTTCCGCGCTCGGTGTTGCGGTAATCATTCTTTGGTTCTGATGTTACAGTGGTTGTCTCCGCTGCTTTTTTTGCTTCACTCTTGTTTTTTGCCTGCAGCACTGCTGCTCCAGCTCCGATGACTGCTGCTGATGCGATTCCGAATTTTAATCCTTTTTTTGACATAGACGTTCATCCTTTCTTTTCTAAATACGACTGCCGGAATGTTTTTTCGAATTTCCGGTTCGTATAGGTTATGCTGCTTTCTTTGTTTTACAAGTTTCTATTTGTGTTGCCATTGTCTGTTGACAATTTGAATCTTACCTCATTTTTCCCCGCTTTTCCATTTACAAAACAGGGCGGATGATTAAATTTTTATCATCCGCCCTGTTTTGTAAAGTGTAACTATATTTTATTTCTTTTTTCAAAATTTCGGATGGAATTGACGACATTTCCTTCCATCGTGCGGTGCATTTTTTCCGCAATCATATGGTAATCCACTTTCATTCCGTCTTTGATCCAGTCGAGCATGACACCGGTAAAGCTATACTTATAGAAATCTGCGATAAAACTCTGATCCGCCTCGGAGATGCCGGTTCCCTTTGCTTTTTCCTGTACGACACCGTACAGCAGATCGTGCGTCAGATGAAAGAGATATGTTTCGATCTGCTCACGGCTTACAGAGTGATAGACATTCATAATAAATGGTTTATTCTCGAGCACTGCCTCAAAAATCTGCTGCAGGCCTTCCTGCCATGTCTCATACGTTTTCTTCCCCTGCAGCGCCTGCGTCGCATCCTCCAGGCACGACCATTCGACAAGATCGTAGATATCCTTAAAATGATAATAAAACGCCATCCGGCTGATGCCGCAGTCTGTCGTCAGATCGTTGATCGTAATTTTGTCCAGCGGCTTTTTCAAAAGCAGCTTTTTTAACGACGCTTCCAGCGCCGCCTTTGTCGCATTTGTCATGTATTTCCTCCATTTTTCTTTTATGTACCCTCGGAATCTTTCTGTTCGAAACGCTTCTATGCTTTTTCATTGTAGCATATCCATTCTCCAGAAACAACTGCGCAGCCCTTCTGATCAGACTTTACAAAAAGTTTAGAAAGTACCGTAATACCAGTAAATTCAATACTTTCCGTCGTTCTGTTAGCACTCTTTTTTCTCGAGTGCTAATTTCCCCTTGACTTTTCCCTGTGCCAGTATTACTATAACTATCAGAGCAGTAAAAAAGCTGCAGACATCTAAAAAAGCATGATATTCCCGCTTTGCTGGATCAAAATATTTTTATAAGAAAAGGAGTGTGTTTCTCATGAGTGCGAAACATGGAAATCTTTCAATCAACAGCGACAATATTTTCCCGATTATCAAAAAATGGATGTATTCCGACCACGATATCTTCGTCCGCGAGCTCGTTTCCAACGGCTGCGATGCCATCACCAAACTGAAAAAACTGGACGGCATGGGTGAATATGCACTTCCGGATGACTACAAAGCAGCCATTCAGGTGATTGTAAACCCGGATGAGAAAACCTTAAAATTCATCGATAACGGTATCGGTATGACCGCAGACGAAGTCGAAGAATATATTACCCAGATCGCCTTCTCCGGCGCTACCGAATTCCTGGAGAAATACAAAGACAAAACGAATTCAGATCAGATGATCGGCCACTTCGGTCTTGGTTTCTACTCTGCTTTCATGGTAGCAGATGAAGTTCACATCGATTCTCTTTCCTATAAAGAAGGATCCACCCCGGTACACTGGACCTGTGACGGAAGCACCGAGTACGATATGTCCGAGGGCAGCAAGACAACTGTTGGTACCGAAATCACTCTGTTCCTGAACGAGGACTGCCTGGAATTCGCAAACGAATACCGTGTCCGCGAAGTTCTGGAAAAATACTGCTCCTTCATGCCGGTTGAAATTTTCCTGTCCAAAGCAAACGCACCGCAGGAATACGAGACCATCGAGGAAGGCGAATTAAAAGAGGACGATGTTGTTGTTGAGCATATCCATGAAGATGCAAAATACGAAGAGAAAGAAAAAGAAGACGGAACCAAAGAGCAGGTTGAGGTTTCTCCGGCAAAAGAGAAAGTAAAAATCAACAAACGCCCGGTTTCCATCAGTGATATCCACCCGCTGTGGACCAAACATCCAAACGAGTGCAGCGATGAGGATTATAAAGAATTCTACCGCAAAGTCTTCAACGACTACCGCGAGCCGCTGTTCTGGATCCACCTGAACATGGACTATCCGTTCAACCTCAAAGGTATCCTCTACTTCCCGCGTATCAACACCGAGTACGATTCCATCGAGGGAACCATCAAGCTGTACAACAACCAGGTATTTATTGCCGACAACATCAAAGAAGTCATTCCGGAATACCTGATGCTCTTAAAAGGCGTCATCGACTGCCCGGATCTGCCGCTGAACGTATCCCGAAGCGCACTGCAGAACGACGGATTTGTCAAGAAGATCTCCGAGTACATCTCCAAGAAATTCGCTGACAAGCTCTCCGGCATGTGCAAAACCGACCGTGAGAATTACGAGAAATACTGGGATGATATCAACCCATTCATCAAATACGGATGCATCAAGGACGAGAAATTCTCCAAGAAGATGATGGACTATATTCTGTTCAAGAACATCGACGGAAAATATCTGACTCTTGAGGACTGCATCAACGAGAATAAGAAAGAAGAAGCTCCTGCAGAGAACACCGAAGAGAAGGCTGAAACTATGGAGAATACCGAAAATACGGAAAACGCTGACGAGAAGAAAGAGCCGGAAAAAACGACTGTTTACTACGTCACCGACGAAGTTCAGCAGAGCCAGTATATCAACATGTTCCGCAGTCAGGGCATGGATGCTGTCATCCTGAAACACAACATCGACTCCGCTTTCATCACCCATGCAGAGCGTTACAACGAGCATGTAACTTTCCAGCGCATCGATGCAGATCTGACCAACGATATGAAAGACGAGTCCGGTGAGGATCTGACCGACGCTACAAATACTCTGACCGATCTCTTCCGCAAAGTCCTCGACAAGAAAGATCTGAACGTCAAAGTTGAGAACCTGAAAGACGAAAATGTATCCTCCATGGTAACGCTTTCCGAGGAGAGCCGCCGGATGCAGGATATGATGAAGATGTACGGCATGACCGGCATGGATCCGTCCATGTTCGGCGGACAGGAAACCCTGATCCTGAATGCAAAACATCCGCTTGTTCAGTACATTCTGGAGAATGGCGAGAACGGCAACACATCCCTGTTCTGCGAGCAGCTGTATGATCTGGCAATGATCAGCCACAAACCGCTCTCTCCGGACGAGATGACAAAATTCGTAAGCAGAAGTAATCAGATTATGATGCTCCTCGCAAAATAATAAAGCACAGGCACAGCAAAACGCACCTCTTATAAAAAACGCCGGATTTCTGGAATTTACCAGATGTCCGGCGTGTTTTTTCCTGCTTTTTTACTTTACGATTTCTGATCCAGATGATAGAATAATTCTATTCGCCCTATTAAAAAATAAGGAAAATCACACGAAAGGTCTGGTATTTATTTCTATGAAAAAAGGAAAGCCATCCGCCCTGCTCCCGATCGCCGTTTTTCTGGTGTTTTATCTGGGGTTCGGCATTTATTCCGAGTATATTTTAAAAATTCCGATGGGCTTCTACAACATCCCCATCGTCGTCTCGTTTCTGACAGCGATCCTCGTCGCCTGTCTGCAGAACCGCAGTGTCCCGTTTGAAGAAAAGCTCGCCCTCATGGGACAGGGCATCGGGGACAAAAACATCATCACAATGCTGCTGATCTTCCTCGCCGCAGGCACGTTTGTCGGCGTTGTCGGAAGGAGCAGTGCAGAGAGCGTTGCCTATTTCATGCTCTCCTGGATTCCGGCAAAATATGCCGTCGCTGTGCTCTTTGTCGTTGCCTGCTTCGTCTCCACGGCCATGGGAACCTCCGTCGGAACGATCACGCTTCTCGTGCCGATCGCCGCTGCTGTTGCCGAGACCTCCGGCTTTTCGCTGGCGCTCTGCGTCGCCTCCGTCATGGGCGGATCCATGTTCGGCGACAACCTCTCCTTCATCTCCGACACGACAATCGCCGCCTGCAACGGACAGGGCTGCGAGATGAAAGACAAGTTCCGCGAAAACTTCTGGATCGCTCTCCCGGCTGCTCTTGCCACGCTGGCGCTGATCCTTGTAATCTCCTTCCGACAGGCGCCGGGCACACCGATCGTCCACGAATACCATCTGCTGCAGATGGTTCCGTACCTGCT
This sequence comes from Blautia sp. TF10-30, assembly GCF_003481245.1. Lineage (NCBI taxonomy): Bacteria > Bacillati > Bacillota > Clostridia > Lachnospirales > Lachnospiraceae > Blautia > Blautia sp. TF10-30. Next base: position 40,692 of record NZ_QUKM01000017.1, on the reverse strand, counting down.
CGTGCTGATCGGCGGCATCGCGGGCATTCAGGTGTTTGTCGTACTCCTTATCGGTATTGCTTCCGGTGCCGTTATCATGCTCGGTACGGGACAGACGACGCTCTTGGATATGCTCTCCAGCATGGGAAGCGGCACTTCGGGTATGTTTGAGACATGTATGGTTGCGATTCTTGTCGCTGCGATGTGCGCGCTGATCCGGGAAAACGGCGGCTTTACTGTCCTGCTTCGTGCCATTCACAAAATCTTCCGCGGAAAAAAGGGCGGCCAGCTCGGTGTCGGCATTCTCGTCGCGCTGCTCGACATTGCGACCGCAAACAACACCGTCGCGATCGTCATGGCAAACCCGATCGCAAAGCAGATGTCCGAGGACTACGGCATCACCCCACGGAAAACGGCATCGCTCCTCGATACCTTCTCCTGCATCTCACAGGGCATCCTGCCGTACGGCGCGCAGATGCTCGTGGCGATTTCCGCGGTGCATGAACTGGAATATGAGCTCTCCGCCTTTGAAATCATGGCAAACCTCTTCTATCCGGGCATGCTGCTTGTCAGTTCGCTGATCTTTATCTTCGTTCTGCCGGATCGGAAAAATGCCGAAAGCAATGCTTAAAAAGTTCCGTATCGGATCAACTCAAAAAATCATGTTAAAATGCCCACCGATTTCACTTTTTCGTTTGATTGGCGGGCATTTTTTTGCTTTTTTTGGCAAAAATCGCCAAAATTGCAGTAACATTTACGGTTGAAATTCTTTTATGCGGGTAGTATAATCGGGGTCGTGACATTGAGAAGGAGTGATGTTATGTGGGTTATGGGGAGAAAGGACAACAGAAAAAGTGAAATTATTAAGACAGTTCCTTGTAATTATGGCGGTTTCGTTCGTCGGAGAAATCCTGCACGCCGTGCTGCCGCTTCCGATTCCGGCAAGTATCTACGGCCTTGTGCTGATGCTGGCGCTTCTGATGACGGGGGCATTAAAACTTGATGCCGTCGAGGACGCAGGCAAGTTTATGATTGAGATCATGCCGGTCATGTTCATTCCGGCGGGCGTCGGCCTGATGGAATCCTGGGGTGAATTAAAAGCCGTTCTCGTTCCGGTTCTCGTGATTACGCTCGTCAGCACCATCGTCGTTATGGTTGTGTCCGGACGCGTGACACAGGCGGTCATCCGGCTGGAAAAGAAACACAAAGGAGGGGACGCAAAATGACAAATATGTTCTGTGAATCTGCATTTTTCGGCGTTGTCATCAGCCTTCTGGCGTATGAGCTCGGCATGCTGTTAAAGAAAAAATTTGGGCTTCCGATTTTCAATCCGCTGCTGATTTCCATTGCAGTCGTCATTGTATTCCTTGCTGTTTTCGATATCGATTATCAGAATTATAATGACGGTGCAAAATACTTGAGCTATCTGCTGACTCCTGCAACGGTCTGCCTTGCGATTCCGCTGTATGAGCAGATGGAGGCATTGAAAAAGAATATCAAAGCCATCCTCGCCGGTATTCTCTCCGGCGTGCTGACGAGCCTTACCGTGGTTCTCGCGCTGGCGCTGATCTTCAATCTGAATCATAAAATGTATGTAACACTGCTGCCGAAATCCATCACAACGGCCATCGGCATGGGTGTTTCGGAAGAGCTCGGCGGTGCGGTGACGATCACGGTTGCCGTTATCATCATCACGGGTGTGCTGGGAAATATGCTGGCGGAGACGCTCTGCAAGCTGTTTCACATTGAGGAGCCGATTGCAAAGGGCATCAGTATCGGATCGGCCTCCCATGCGATCGGTACGGCGAAGGCCATGGAGATGGGCGATGTCGAGGGCGCGATGAGCAGCCTTTCGATTGCAGTTGCAGGTATTCTGACTGTGGTCGGAGCGTCGATTTATGCGATGTTTATCTAAAAACGAACACTGATAAAAAGCAGAAAAAATCCGGGAATGGAAAGCAATGTAAAACTTTCCGTTCCCGGATTTTCTATCCCTGAAATTCTATAACTAAAAATTAAAATTCCGACTGCAGAAACTCTTCAATAAAAAGAAGCGCAGTAGCACTCCGGCCCTTCCGGGTCGATGCAGATATGCTCGAGCGTTCCGCTGTGCATCGAAAGCCCCATCGTCAGATCCTGCACAATCTGCTGCTTCGCCGTCTGGCGGTGCTCATAGATGTACTGATACACACTTTTCTTATTAATCTTTTTTAACGTAATTGTGGTAATACTCTTTTCGTTCACGCAAAAACGTCCTCTCTTTTACCGCTCCATCACATTGATTGACTCGATACCGACGCTTCCGCCGCGCACGACTTCGATCTTGCTGAATTCCTCTTTCATCAGCTTCACAACTGCATCGTTTTTCGTCGCCGTCTGGACAAACTCGAGCAGCAGGCTGTCTTTTCCGTAGTCGATGACCTTCGCCTTGAACGTCTCAGCGATCTGGAACAGCTCGACTTTGTCAGCTGCGCTGCAGTTGAATACCTTGATATACAGAATCTCTTTCATGCGCACAAACACGTCGGTGAAGTCGATGACTTTGATGACCTCGACCATGCGGTTCAGCTGTTTTTTGATCTGCTCAAACGTCTCATCGTCACTGACCGTGGCGATCGTCATACGCGATACGGTCGGGTCCTCGGTCGTTCCGACGGTCAGGCTGTCCAGGTTATAGCTTTTTGCGGAAAAAAGCCCGGAAATCTTGGAAAGGACACCAACCTGGTTTTCTACGTACAGTGAAATCCATCTTTTTTTCATTCCCTTATTCATCGCGCTCTCCTCCTAACAGTCCATAATCATATCTTCGAGCGTTCCGCCCGGCTTGATCATCGGGTAAACCATCTCCTCCGGATCGATGATAAATTCGATGATTGTCGGAGTCTTGGTGTTTTTCTTCGCCTCTTCAAACGCTGCGGCGATATCCTCTTTCTTCATGACGCGGATGCCTTTTGCGCCGTAACTCTCAGCCAATTTGATAAAATTCGGCGTGTATTCCGGGTACTCTTCTCCGTCTGTTCTGCGGGAAAGTGCACCGGCGCGCAGGTTTGTCATGCTGTACCGTTTGCCGTAAAACAGCTTCTGCCACTGGCGTACCATGCCGAGGTATTCATTATTGAAGATACACAGGATGACCGTCAGCTCCTCGAGAACGGCAGTTGCCAGCTCCTGAATATTCATCTGCATACCGCCGTCACCGGAAATCGCGATGACCGGTTTGTCCGGGTTGCCGATTTTTGCTCCGATCGCGCCCGGAAGGCCGTATCCCATCGTTCCAAGGCCGCCGGACATGATGATCTGGCGGTTTTCGGTAATGTCGACGTACTGACTTGTCAGCATCTGGTGCTGTCCGACGTCGGTGACGATAATCGCATCGTCAAACTGCTCGTTGATCGCGTTGAAAATATCGAGCGGTCCCATCACGCCGTTCGGGCGCATCGTCAGCGGATGCTCGTTCTTCCAGGCATCGATCTGGGCAAGCCATTTCGATGTGGAGCATGGCTCTACGTACTCTGCCATCTTCGTGATCGCCTCTTTTGCATCGGCTACGATCGGGATATCGACATGGATGTTTCGAGAGATCGAAGCGGTGTCTATGTCGATGTGGACGATCTGCGCGTGCGGGGCAAATTCATGCAGCTTTCCGGTGATACGGTCATTGAAACGTGTTCCGATCGAGAACAGCAGATCGCACTCGCTGACTGCCATATTCGCCGCATACGCGCCGTGCATGCCAAGATTTCCGATGAACAGCGGATGTTTCGTAGAGATCGCGCCGCGTCCCATAACGGTTGTGACAACCGGCACCTGTGTTTTCTCGACCACTTCGCGGAACACTTCCTGCGCATGTGCGATGTTGACGCCGCCGCCGGCAAGGAACAGCGGGCGTTTTGCTTTCGAAAGCATCTTTAACGCACGTTTTAACTGGCCGATGTGAACGCTGGTGTTCGGTTTGTAGCCGCGGATATTGACGTTTTTCGGATACTCTGCGCTGCCGAACTCTGCCATGACATCTTTTGGAAGGTCAATGAGAACCGGGCCCGGTTTTCCGGTGCGTGCGATGTAGAATGCCTCTTTGATGATGCGTCCGAGATCTTCACGGTTTCTTACCGTCACGCCGTATTTCGTGATGCTGCGGGTGATGCCGACGATATCAACCTCCTGGAATGCATCGTTTCCGATGAGGTGGCGGGGTACCTGTCCGGTGAAGCAGACAAGCGGAACGCTGTCGTAGTTTGCCGTTGCAAGACCGGTGACCAGGTTGGTTGCACCAGGGCCGCTGGTAACGAGGCATACGCCGACTTTTCCTGTCGTTCTCGCATAGGCATCCGCCTCATGCACCAGCGCCTGCTCGTGGCGCGGCAGAACGATTTTGATTTCATCCTGTTTGTAAAGTTCATCACTGATATCGATGGTGCAGGCTCCCGGATAACCGAAGAGATACTCGACACCCTCCTCTTTCAGAGCCTTTACCAGAAGTTTGTTTCCTGTAATCTGTTTCATATGAAAACCTCCTGTTCTAAATTTGCTGCATAAAAAATCCCCGAACATAAAACACCTTTTCTGTGCCTTACGTTCAGGGAGAATGTTTCCATCCACGGTACCACCTGAATTCCAGAAGAATACACTTCTGCTCATTCCGTACAGGATTTAACTTTTTTCATCCGATACGGCATCCCGGTAACGTGGGAACTACGTTGGAGCCTACTTGGAAAACATTGCTGTCCGCTTTTTCTGTTCAGTCCACTGCTCGAGGGCTACTTCCGCAGGCACGCTCACGGAGATTCTCACCAGCCATCTCCTCTCTTTGCTTTGCGCCGCCAGGTACTCCTCCCTGTCACTGCATTTTAGGTTTTGTTTTTTCTTAAATTACTGTCTATTATAGTCAGAAATGCCGCTCGTTGTCAATCGTTTCGCGCCCTTTTCTTGACTTTTCGCCCTGCGTGTGCTTTACTTAATCAGGTTTGTCTAATTAAAATAAGGAGTTTATACCCATGATGATTACATACACACAGGAAGAACTCTCTTCCATTGTCCACGCATTTGCTTTCCCGGGAACGATTACAGACTGGACGCCGCACGGGAACGGCCATATCAACGATACGTTTCTGGTGCGCTCCACCGAAAACGGCGTCCTCCGCAAATCGATTCTGCAGCGCATGAACCGCACCGTTTTCCACAATCCAACGGAGCTGATGCAGAATATTGCACAGGTAACATCATTTCTGCGGAAAAAAATCACAGCCGCAGGAGGAGATCCATTCCGCGAGACGCTGAACCTGATTCCAACGACAGACGATGCCTGGTTTTTCGTCGATGAGCGCGGCGAATTCTGGCGCGCATTTCTCTTTATTTCCGATGCGTCCTGCTATGATGCCGTGACAGATCCAAAGCTGTTTTACGAGACCGGTAATGCTTTCGGCCGCTTCCAGCAGATGCTCTCCGATTTTCCGTCCGCCTCTCTTTTCGAGACGATCCCGGATTTCCACAACACACCGCTCCGCTACCAGGCGCTTTTACAGGCGGCGCAGGCGGATCCGAAAGGACGGCTGAAAAACGTTTCGGATGAGATGGCGTTTTTCCTCGACCACGCAGACGATTACGGCGTAGCCGAGCGCATGAAGGCCTCGGGCGAGCTGCCGCTCCGCGTAACGCACAACGATACGAAGCTGAACAACATTATGATTGATGACAAAACCGGCGAGGGCATCTGCGTCATCGACCTGGACACCATTATGCCGGGACTGTCGATCTTTGACTTCGGCGATTCCATCCGCTTCGGCGCGAATACGGCTGCTGAGGACGAACAGGATGTCTCGAAGGTGTCTCTTTCCCTTCCTCTCTTTGAGAGCTATACAAAGGGCTTTCTCGCAGGCTGCGCAGGCTCTTTGACCTGCGCGGAAGTCGAAATGCTGCCGATGGGTGCAAAATTAATGACCCTCGAATGCGGCATCCGTTTTCTCGCCGATTACCTGATGGGCGATACCTACTTCAAAACTGCTTACCCGGAGCACAACCTCGTACGGGCGCGGACACAGATCGCGCTTGTAGCGGATATGGAGGAGAAATGGGGCGAGATGGAGAACATCGTCGCACGGGCTTCGTTTTCCCACTAAGCACCCGCATAAATTCACAGCATCAAAAAGACACAGCTGGAAGTATCTTTCTGCCTCCTGCTGTGTCTTTTTTGTTATCTTTCTACTATACAATATGTTTTATATTATGCTCTCGGAACGCTGACAATCCGCAGATCGTATTTCTTCAGCATCTCGCCGCCCTGTACTTTCTCGCCGGTCAGGATATCTTCTTTTCCGTCGAAGACTGCCGGAAGCGGAATCTCCTCATCTTTGAAGTTGATGATAAAGTACAGATCCTCGCCGTCTGCCTGGCGTTTTGTGATCTCGAGTGCTGTTGCTTCTCCAATCACCGGCTGGATGGCTGCGCCGTCTGCTGCCATAGCAAGAACTTTTGCAAGGCCGCTCTCAGAAAGTTCGGTTCCGACATAATATACGGTTCCTTTTCCGAACTGATTTTTTGCAACAGCAGTCATGCCTGCATAGAAATCGCTCTCATACTGTGCGATTTCTTCAGCTCCTTCGAGGTGCATCAGGTCGCATACGAGACGGCACTCTTCCTCGGTTCCGTCTGCGAAACGGATCTTGTTTCTCTGCTTCGGTGCAAGAGCGTCGATCTCTTCTACCCATACGCCTGCCATTTTTCTGAGCGGTCCCGGGTATCCGCCGAGATGAACGTTGTCCGACTGTCCGACAATACCGCTCATGTAGGTGGTGATGAGGGTTCCGCCTGCCTGTACATAAGCCTCCAGGCTCTCTGCCACACCGTCTTTTACCATGTAGAGAACCGGTGCTGCAACGAGGTCATATTTGGAGAAGTCCGCGTCGATCGGGATCATATCGACAGCGATGTTCTTGTTATAGAAGTAATTGTACATCTGCTCGATCTGGTCTACGTAACGTAAATCGCGGTTCGGTCCGCTGGTGTACTCCAGTGCCCAGTAGTTTTCCCAGTCGAAGATGATGCCGACTTTTGCGTGGTTCTCGGAGCCCATCACACGGCTTCCGATTTTCTCCAGTTCTTTTCCGAGCTGGGTTACCTCACGGAAGACACGGGTATCTGCGGTTCCTGCGTGTGCGATAACAGCACCATGGAATTTCTCGCATCCGCCGACGCTTCTTCTCAGCTGGAAGAACTGAATCGTGTCTGCGCCGTGTGCAACGGTCTGATAGCTCTGTGCGCGCATCTGGCCCGGTTTCTTTAAGGAGTTGTACGGCTGCCAGTTCTGCTGGCTCGGAGTCTGCTCCATCAGCATGAACGGTGCGTCTTTGAGGCCGCGCATCAGGTCGTGGGTCATAGCTACGTGGCTCCATGGTGTATTGTAGCTCGGGTAGTTGTCCCAGGATACGATATCCATTTCTTTTGCCCACTTGAAGTAGTCGAGACCTTTGTACGTTCCCATCAGGTTTGTGGTGATCGGTGTTTCTTTGTCGTATTTGCGGATCGCGTCACGCTCCATTTTGTAGTTGTTCAGCATGCCGTCGGAGTTGAAACGCATGTAGTCGAGGGACATTCCTGCAAATGCAGTGCCGCTTCCCCATGGCATTCCGTCTCCCAGATCGTTCGGCGGTACAATCTCGTCCCAGTCGTAGATGGTGTGGCCCCAGAACTCCATGTTCCATGCCTTGTTGACTTCATCGAGTGTTTTGTATTTGTCTTTCAGCCATACGCGGAACGCTTTTGCACAGTTCTCGCAGTAGCACTCGCCGCCGTACTCATTGCTGATGTGCCAGCAGACGATGTTTTTGTTGTCGCCGTAACGCTCTGCCAGTTTTTCTGCCAGGCGCTTTGCATATTTCTGGAAAACCGGGCTGTTCGGGCAGGCATTGTGGCGATGACCGAATTTGTGATGGCGTCCTTCGAAATCGGTTCTTGCCACTTCCGGATAACGGTGTACCATCCATGCCGGGAGTGCGCCGGTGGATGTTGCCATGACGATCTGGACGTCCTCTTTTGTCAGGGTGTCTACGATCTCATCGAGCTCTGTAAAGTCGTACTCATTCTCGGACGGCTGGATTTTTGCCCAGGAAAATACGTTGATCGTGGTGCTGTTGATGCCGGCCTGATGGAAAAGTTTCATATCCTCATCCCAGATCTCTTTTGGCCACTGGTTTGGGTTGTAGTCTCCTCCGTATAACATTTTTTTGAATTTTGGCTGCATTTTTTTGATTCCTCCTGTGTTTGGATATCTCGTTTTGATGGCTCTATTATATACTGGTCTTTGTGAGAAAAGTATGATATGCTTGTCTAAAAAGTATGAATTTTCGAAACTCATTCCGGAATCTTATTTTAGACTTTTCTTTCAGAAAGGAACTGACTGTTATGCCTATTTTCTTTAAACCATCCGCCTCCGATTTTTCCCTCTCCGCTGACAGCATCGGCAACCGCTGGCTGCAGGAGCCCGTTGTGCGCCCGAACGGATTCCCCTTATATCACTGGATCCAGACGGAACGCGGCGAAGGGCTGCTGACCCTCGAAGGCCAGAAACTTTTGCTGAAACCAGGTGACGGTGTTCTGATTGCTCCGCATGTGCCGCATGAATACCGCGAAAACGACGGCAGCGGGATGTGGTTTACATCCTTTCTGACCTTTGACGGAAAGCTCTCCGATGATCTCTATAAAATCTGTGCCGTCTCGCCGTATCTTTTCGTTCCGGCCTCAGAGGGCGCGTGGTTTCAGGAATGGATTGACCGCATAATCGACTCACATTTTCTGAAAAATGACATCGACGATGCTGCGCTCTCCGTCGGATGCTTTGAGTTCCTGACACGCCTTTCCCAGCTCCGCACCGGCCTTTCCCGGACGGAGCATCCGCTGTATCTCCAGTATGTCCGCCCGGCAATGCAGGAAATCGAAAGTCATCTTTCCGACCCGCTCAATGTGGATGATCTCGCGGAACAGCTCCATATCACGCCGCAGTATCTGACACGCCTGTTCCAGCGTTTTGTCGGCAGCTCTGTCCGCTCGTACATCAGCGTTCTGCGCATCAGCCGCGCCAAGGAGCTTCTCATCAGCCGTCCCTACACTACGCTCGACGGCATCGCAGCCCTCTGCGGCTACCGCGATGTCAGCTACTTTATCTCGGTTTTCCGCCAGCAGACCGGGACAACGCCGAAGCAGTTCCGGAAGCTGTACGGCATATAATCTGAAACACCCCTCTTTCCGGCACAAAAAAAGATCCTCCGTCTCATTTCACAGACGAAGGATCTTTTTTCGTTCTCTCTTATTTCATGCTTTTCAGAATGCTTCTCGCAACCGACAGTCCGTTTGCGCTTGCCTGCTGGAGGCCGCGGGTTACGGATGCGCCGTCGCCGATGGCGCGGAGGCCTTTAACGCTGGTGCAGAAGTCTTTGTCTACGACAACTTTGTTGGAATAGAATTTGACTTCTACGCCGTACAGCAGTGTCTCATCGCTGGCGATACCCGGTGTTACTTTGTCGAGGGCTTCGATCATCTCGGCAATGTCGACCATGATACGGTGCGGGAATACCAGGGAAAGGTCGCCCGGAACGGCATCTTTTAAGGTCGGGATCAGGTTATTGCGGCAGAGACGCTCTTCTGTCGTTCTTCTTCCGCGTTTGAAATCGCCGTACGTCTGAACGAGGATCTTGCCGTCGCAGAGCATGTTGGAAAGCTGTGCGATCTGTTTGCCGTACTCGATCGGGGTTTTAAATGGTTTCGTAAAGTTCTTGGATACCAGGAGGGCAAAGTTCGTGTTGTTTGTCTTGAACTCCTGGGATTTGTAGGCGTGACCGTTTACAACTGCCAGACCGTTTTCATAATACTCAGTTGCCACCTCACCGGACGGGTTCGTACAGAAGGTACGCACTTTGTCGTCAAAAGTCGGGGTATAGTAAACGAGTTTTGCCTCGTACAGGTTCTTGTTCAGGAACTCCATGACCTCGTCGCGGACTTCCACGCGGACACCGATATCGACGGTTCCGACCTCGGTCTCGATGCCGTGGCCGTTGCAGATATGTGAGAACCAGTCGGCTCCCTCGCGACCTACTGCGGAGACAATCTCATCTGCCTCGTAAACCGTTCCGTCCTCAAGTGTTACAGCTGTCGCACGGCCGTCCTTGATCGTAATATCATTGACCATCGTGTTGAATTTCATTTCCACGCCGATCTCTTTTAAGTGATCCTCGAGGCGGCTGTAAATCTTGTAGCCCTCCTCAGTTCCGAGATGGCGGATTGGACATTCGATCAGCTTCAGGTTGGCGTTGATCGCTCTGCGGCGGATCTCACGGATCTCTTTTTCTTTATCGACACCGTAAACATTCTTGTCTGCGCCGAAATCCAGATAGATCTGGTCGGACTCATGGATCAGCTCAACCGTCTTTTCATATCCTAAAATCTCCGGCAGATTTCCACCGACATCCGGGGAAAGAGAAAGCTTTCCGTCGGAAAATGCGCCTGCTCCGGCAAATCCCGTTGTGATCGAGCACGGTTTGCAGTTCACGCATTTTTTCGTTTTTCTCTTTGGACACTGACGGCTCTCGATCGAACGTCCTTTTTCGATCATCAGCACCTTCAGATCCGGTTTTTCTTTCAGCAGTTCATAGGCACAGAAAATACCTGACGGGCCTGCGCCGATAATAATGACATCATATTTCATTCTTTTTTAATTTCCTCTCGTTTTTTATCCCATCACGATCAGATACTGTCCGTCCGGCAGGGCAAAGACTTCGCTCTGCTCTTCTAATTCTGCATCCGACATTTCTTCCACGTCCATGCCCTCTTCTTCCATGTAGGCGCGCACGTCGTCCAGATTGTCGGCAACGACTGCAAGGCAGTCCTCCAGAAAGGCCTCTGCCTCATCGTAATTTTCAGCCACCGGCTCGTCGAATAACTGGCCCTGATTCATTAAAAATGTGTTGATGCATTCTTCAGTATATTCTCCCATTCTGGTTTTCTCCTCTGTTCGTTTTATTTTTCCTGATTCTTTCTGTGAAAAAGCGTTAAGATTTCCTCCGGCCGGTCGAGCAGCTCCATCGCATGGTTGTCGATCAGCTCCTGGCGCGGGCGGAATCCCCACGTCACACCAACGGTAAACATGCCTGCGGCGTTTCCGGTCTGCATATCCGTATTGGTATCGCCAAAGTACAGGCACTCTTCCGGTCTGGCGCCGAGTGCGTCTGCAATCGCGAGCGCACCGATCGGAGACGGCTTTCTCGGGATTTCTGCGGTCTGCCCCTGAATCCGGTTGAAAAAGCCCGGTCCGTACACGCTCTCCACGACGTGGATGGCCGCCTCGTGCGGCTTGTTGGAACATACGGCAATCGGAACTTCTTCCCGCAGCGCGGTCAGGGTTTCCCGCATATTAGGATACGGTTTTACGTGATACAGCGGGTCCTCGTTGAACCACGCGCGGCCAAGGCGGATGCCCTCCTGCAGATAGTTGAGCTCTGCATCTCCGGCGTCTTTTAAAGCGCGCTCCACTGCCAGATCGAAACCGTCTCCGGCGTAAAAGTTGAAGGCTTCTACCGGGCGCGGCACAAGTCCAAAATGTTCCAGAACGCGGTTGACTGCGTGCGCAATCGACTCTACAGTGTCTGCGATGGTACCGTCCAGGTCAAAGATACAAGCTTTTATCATATTCTGACTTCCCTTCTTTGTCTCTTTTGTTCTTCGATTTTCTTTCTTCTCTCTCTTCTTGTCCGCAATCATTATATCCTGTATTTTTTCCCTGCGCAACCATATTTTCTTTTCCGGCACTTTATGCTAAAATGAAACTGTTTTTCAGATTCTTGGAAAGGAAAAAAAGAGAATATGAATCAGACTGTGAAAATATTTTTTACCGATATGGATGATACCCTGCTGAATTCCGAAAAGCAGGTGACAAAAGAAAACATGGATGCCATTTCAGAGGCACTTGCTGCCGGCCACAAAATTGTGTTCAACACCGGCCGCCCGCTCTCCGGCTTTCTGCCGATCTTAAAAGAGCTCGGACTTGACCGCGAAGGCTGCTATGCCATCGCTTTCAACGGCGGACTGATTTACGACTGTGCTGCAAAGAAAACGCTGTACCGCCGCACGATTCCGCTCGAATATGCACGCGTGATCTTTGAAAAAACGCAGGAGGCAGGCCTCTACTGCCACACCTACTCCGACACCTCCCTTCTCTGCCGCCATGCAGGCGAGGAAACGCGCGTTTACACACAGGCAATCCACATTCCCGTCGTGGAAGATCCGCTTCTGCCGGAGCACCTCGCCGAGGAACCATGCAAGATGATCGTGATTGATCTCCACGACCGTGCAAAAATGGACGCTTACCGCGCTGCCATGGAGCCGTGGGCAAAAGGAAAAATTTCGATGTTCTACTCCAGCCCGCATTACCTCGAGCATGTCCCGGAACACGTTTCCAAGGGCCATGCCGTGAAAAAACTCTGCGAGCTTCTTCAGATTCCGCTTGCCAACACCGTGGCTGCCGGAGATCAGGAAAATGATATTTCGATGATCGAGGCCGCTGCCGTCGGTGCCGCCATGAAAAATGCGACCGATGCCGTAAAGGCGAGTGCCGATTATATCACGGAAAACGACTGCAATCACAGCGGCGTGGCGGAGATTCTTCGTAAGTTTATCCTTGCCTGATTCTGTTTCTGTGTCAGGAAACCTTCTTTTTCTTGTTTTCTTTGGCACTTTTTCCGAATTCTGTAAGATTTTACTTTCTTTTTTGTTGAAACTGTATTACAATAGTTTCAAAGGACGGCATTTGAAAGGAGACTTGAATCGAGATGTCACGAAAATCAAAACGTATTCTGCTTACTCTGGCTTCTGCCGCTGTCGGCGCAGCCTGCGGTGCGGCAGTCTATTTTATCCGGAAAGGAAAAGCAGATCTTGAAACAGATTTTGACGATTTTAAAGACGAATTTGAAGAGGAAGAGCCTGCTCCTGCTGAACGTACTTATACGACCCTTCCGAAAACGAAAGGTGCGGAGGATGCTGCACCGGATCCGGAATCTGCAGCTTGCAATAAAGGTTCCGAAACAGCTGATACAGAAGCTGAAAGCGAAACCGCAGAGTCCGAAGAAGAAGACGCTGAAAAAGAAAGCTGTGCGGATCGTGAAGTTTCTCCACAGGAAGAAAGCGAAGTAACCACAGAATAAAACCCAAAAACAGAATATAGAAACATAAGGAAGTAATTCCTGGGGAGGGAAACCTCCCCTTTTTTATGGAAAGGAGATTGTTATGGAACTTGCAAAACGCGATGACGTTCCTGTAGAACTTACCTGGGACCTGTCTTTAATTTATCCAACCGAGGAGGCCATGCTGGCTGATGCGCAGAAAATGAAAGAATTAAGTCTTTCTATGGAAGCATCCTACAAAGGAAACCTCACCGATGCAGCCACGATCAACCACTGCCTCGACGATTACCAGGAGGTCTACCGTCTGATCACACTGACCGCCAACTACTGCGATCTCGCCGTCTCTGTCGACTATTACAACAGTGCAAACCAGACGCGCAACGACCGCATCAACAGCCTGATCTCTGAGATTTTCAGCCGTCTCACCTTTATCGAGAGCGAGCTTTCCGAACAGTCCGAGGATGTTTTGAACGAGGCCATGCAGCAGTCAGATACGAACCGCTGCTATCTCGCCGAGATTCTCCGCAACAAGGCACACCGCCTGAGCCCGGAAACCGAGCGTGCCATTTCCGCTCTGTCCCAGACCTTCTCGGCTCCGTACCAGATCTACAACATGGCAAAGCTTGCCGATATGAAATTTGATTCTTTCACCGTAAACGGAAAAGAATATCCGCTCGGCTACTCCCTGTTTGAAGATAATTACGAATACGAAAAAGACACCGATATCCGCCGCAGTGCATTCTCCGCCTTTTCTGCAAAAATCAGACAGTACGAAAATGTAACGGCAGCTGCTTACAATGCCCAGCTGCAGACAGAAAAGACCATGGCCACGCTGCGCGGCTTCAATTCCGTCATCGATTCTCTGCTGTTCCCGCAGCAGGTCAGCCGTGAGCTGTACAACCGCCAGATCGATCTCATCACCACCCGCCTGGCTCCGCATATGCGCAAATATGCCCGCCTGCTGAAAAAGGTTCACAACCTTGACCGCATGACCTTCGCCGATCTGAAAATCGCCGTCGACCCGGAGTACGATCCGTCTGTCACGATCGAGGAATCAAAACAGTACATCGAAAAAGGCCTTGCCATTCTCGGTGATGATTACGTTTCCATGATTCAGGAGGCCTACAAAAAACGCTGGGTTGACTTTGCACAGAACCAGGGAAAATCCACCGGCGGCTTCTGTGCCAGCCCGTACGGAAAAGGTTCCTTTATTCTCTTAAGCTGGAATAACCGCATGGCAGATGTTTTCACGCTGGCGCATGAACTCGGCCACGCCGGCCATTTCCGTCTCTGCAACGGCGCACAGGCGATTCTCGATACCGAGGTTTCCTCTTATTTTGTCGAGGCGCCGTCTACCATGAACGAGCTTCTTATGGCTCATTATCTGCTGAAAACGACCCCGGACAAACGGTTCCGCCGCTGGGTTTTAAGCTGTATGATCAGCAACACATATTATCATAACTTCGTCACCCATCTGATGGAGGCTGCTTACCAGCGCGAGGTTTACAAGCTCATCGATGCCGGCGACAGCGTACAGGCTGAGACGTTAAGCAGCATTATGAAAGAGACCCTGCAGAAGTTCTGGGGCGATGATGTGGAAATTTCCGATGACGCAGCGCTCACCTGGATGCGCCAGCCGCATTACTATATGGGACTTTACTCCTACACCTACAGCGCCGGACTGACCGTTGCCACACAGGTCTGCAGGCGCATCGAAACCGAAGGCCAGACCGCTGTCGATGACTGGAAAAAGGTACTGACCGCCGGAAGCACGAAGACACCGGAAGAGCTGGCAAAAATGGCCGGCGTTGATATCTCGACGGATGCACCGCTTCTCGATACGATCGAGACGATTGGATCGATCATCGATGAGATCTGCGAGCTGACCGAAGAGCTGGGCTGCTGATCCTGTCCGCATTGTAACTCTCTATCAAACAGTAAAAACGGATTGTTCCGTCAGCTTTTGTTACTGGCGAAGCAATCCGTTTTTTTCATATCTTTTTTCACGCATTCCAGCACTTTTTCAGAATCGCAGCTGCCTCTGCAATCTCCTCCTCAGAAAGCCCGGCGTACCCAAGCAGCACTGTGCCGCCCTGTGCGGGATCTGCGGCAGCGCCGATGCAGTACCGTTCCAGCCCGTACACGCGCACGCCATCCTCTTTTGCCCGCTGCACCGCCTCCGCTTCGGAGAGTCCTCTCGGCAGGTGGACCAGCACATGGACGCCCGCATTCTCGCCGGACACCGTGTACTCCCGCCCAAACTCCTTCAGAAGCCGGATCAGCAGGTCGTGTTTCCCTTTATACTGTGCACGCATCCGGTTCAGATGGCGCTCGAACGCGCCGCTCCGCATAAACTCTTCCAGAATCTTCTGGTCCGTCTTCGAAACTGTCGCGGAAAAGCATCTTCCGTTCTCCTCGTAGGCAGGCAGCAGCGTCTCCGGCAGCACCATGTAGCTGATGCGGATGGACGGCGCAATCGCCCGCGAAAACGTTCCAAGATAGATCACTTTTCCCTCTGTGTCATTGCCCTGCAGTGCCGGGATCGGGCGCCCCTTGTAGCGGAATTCACTGTCGTAATCATCCTCAATCAGATACCGCCCATTTTCCCTCGATGCCCACGCAAGGAGCTGCATCCGCCGCTTCATCGGCATGACCATGCCCATCGGGAACTGGTGCGACGGCATGATGTACGCCAGATCCGCCCCGCTTTTTTCCAGCTCCGCCGGCCGCATGCCCGCTTCGTCCATCGAAATCGTACACATCGCATAGCCGAGCTTCGCAAAACAGCGGTAGGCACTGATGTAGGTCGGATTTTCCATCGCCACTTTATGGCCACGCCCTAAGATCACCGAAAGCAGCATCAGCAGATAATCATTTCCCGCTCCGACGATGATCTGCTCCGTGCGGCAGTTCACGCCGCGTGCGTGGTGCAGATAGTCGCGGATTGCCTCCCGAAGACCGTGCTCGCCCTTCGCATCCCCGAGCTGGAACAGGCTGTCATCTGCGTCCAGCAGGACTTCTTTCGAGATCTTCTTCCAGCTGTTCTGCGGAAATCCGCCCGGCGCCGTACCGGTCACGGCAAAATCGTAGCGGAACGGCATCTGTTCCGCGGCATCATCCTCTTTTGTCTCCTCTTTCTTTTCATCGAGGCGGTACAGCCCCTCAATCTCACAGACAAAGTAGCCTTTGCACGGCACACTCTCCAGATATCCTTCGGACACCAGCTGCTCATACGCCAGATCCACGGTACTCCGGCTCACCGACAGATAGCCCGAAAGCGCCCGCGCCGACGGCAGCCGCTCCCCTGCACGGATCCGCCCGCCGCGGATTTCCTCGCGGATAAAACCGTAGATCTGCTCGTAGAGCGGTGTCTTCCGATGCGGATCCAGCGAAATCGTCAATTCATTCATCTTCCCATCTCCCCTGACAAAAAGAACAGCCGCTTGGGATGTCGGTTTCATCCAGGCGGCTGCTCTGTTCCATTTCAAAATTCTTATTTATTTCGCTGCCGGTAGCTTGAAAGAGCTCTTCAGGGATACGATACGGTTGAACACCAGCGCATCCTCTTTGGAATCTTTTGCGTCTACACAGAAGAATCCGTTTCTGACAAACTGGAAGCTGTCATATGCTTTCGCATCTTTTAAAGACGGCTCCAGATAGCACTCTTTTAATACGGTCAGGGAATTCGGATTCAGGTTCATGGAACCATCCTCGTTGTAAACGCCCTTCTCCTCGTCGATCAGGTTTTCGTACAGACGGCACTCTGCTTTGACGGCGGTCTTTGCTGCTACCCAGTGGATTGTTCCTTTTACTTTTCTTCCGTCCGGGGAATTTCCTCCCTTGGACTCCGGATCGTACGTTCCATGGATTACGGTAATATTTCCGTTCTCGTCTTTCTCGCATCCGGTGCAGGTGACGAAGTATGCGTTCATCAGGCGGACTTCATTGCCCGGGAACATACGGAAGTATTTGCGGACCGGCTCCTCCATGAAGTCTTCGCGCTCGATGTACAGTTCTCTTCCGAACGGTACCTGACGGCTGCCAAGCTCCGGATTCTCGAGGTTATTCTGTACTTCCAGCATCTCAATCTGGTCTTCCGGATAGTTGTCGATGACAAGTTTCACCGGATTTAAGACTGCCATGGTACGGGCTTTTTTCAGCTTCAGATCCTCGCGGATGCAGTACTCCAGCATCGCATAGTCAACGGAGCTGTTTGCTTTTGATACACCGCACAGATCTACGAATTTCTTGATGGACTCCGGTGTAAAGCCTCTGCGGCGGAGTGCTGCGATGGATACGAGACGCGGGTCATCCCAGCCGTCTACCACGCCGTCCTCTACCAGCTTTTTGATGTAACGTTTTCCGGTAACCACGTTAGTCAGATACAGCTTTGCAAACTCAATCTGGCGCGGCGGCATCGGATATTCCAGCTCGCGTACAACCCAGTCGTACAGCGGACGGTGGTCCTCAAACTCCAGCGTACAGATAGAATGGGTAATGCCTTCGATGGCGTCCTCGATCGGATGCGCGAAGTCGTACATCGGGTAGATGCACCAGGTATCGCCGGTTCTGTGGTGATGCATATGGGCTACACGGTAGATAACCGGGTCTCTCATGTTGATGTTCGGTGATGCCATATCGATTTTCGCACGGAGTACTTTGCTTCCGTCCTCGAATTCGCCGTTTTTCATGCGCTCGAACAGGTCCAGGTTTTCCTCTACGGAACGATTGCGGTACGGGCTCTCTTTTCCAGGCTCGGTTAAGGTTCCGCGGTACTCACGGATCTCCTCTGCGGACAGATCGCAGACGAATGCTTTTCCTTTTTTGATCAGTTTTACGGCTGCCTCATACATCTGTGGGAAATAATCGGATGCGTAGTACAGATGATCTTTCCAGTCTGCACCAAGCCACTGGATATCGGCTTTGATGGAATCAACAAACTCGGTTTTCTCTTTCGTCGGGTTTGTATCATCGAAACGCATGTGGAACTCTCCGTTGTACTCCTGTGATAAACCGTAGTTTAACAGGATGGATTTTGCATGTCCGATATGAAGATAGCCGTTTGGCTCCGGCGGGAATCGTGTGCATACATGGTCGTAAACGCCCTCTGCCAGATCTTTGTCAATCGCAAGCTCGATAAAATTTTTGGAAACAACTTCTTTTTCTTCCATAATAAGGTCAGGCCTCCCTCGAATCTTTTCGTTTGGAGCACTGCCCCGAAAAGGGCGCAAAATGCTCTGTGTATTCTATCACTATAACACAAAAGCATTCTCCTGCAAAGCATTTTTTTCGGTACACAAAGCCGCCGGAGCGGACCGGTGCCTATTCTTCTGCCTCGTGTGCGGTCACCTGGCGGTGCTCCACGGAGGTCGAGAACACGATCTGCGTCCGCGTCCGTCCAAAATGCTGCAGCTCGCCGATAAACTGGTCGAGCTCAATGGTACTAACAAAAAGGCCCTCAATGAGCATGGAGTAATCACCGGTAACGCAATTACATTCCACGACATTGTGGACCTTTTCAATATAGGGATAAAATTCTTTTTTCTGAACCGGCTCAACCTCAAGGTTGATGAACGCTTTGATCGGATATCCCAAAAGCGCCGGATTTAATTTGACCTGATATCCTGTAATGTAGCCTTCCTTCTCCAGCCGCTCAATTCTGGCAGA
Source organism: Blautia sp. TF10-30 (assembly GCF_003481245.1). NCBI lineage: Bacteria > Bacillati > Bacillota > Clostridia > Lachnospirales > Lachnospiraceae > Blautia > Blautia sp. TF10-30. The sequence continues at coordinate 21,883 of NZ_QUKM01000017.1, read as the reverse complement.
AACTGCCGGGGAGGATAAAAATACGTGTTCCGCGATTTCTTTCAGCGGCATCCTGGCATTTTCCCGAAGGAGATTCAAGATTTTTGCATCGATGTGATCGAGCTCATGGCGCATCGCATCGTTCTTGCTTTTTTCATGTTTCATACGCTGCTCTCCTGTTTTTTCACTTTTATACTGTTCAGCATATCACGTTCGCCGTTTTTTGTCTACGAAAACGTGTCCTCGCGGAAACTGCTTTCGAAAAATAAGTAAAAGTGCCTCTTTCCCTTGGTATTTAAAATCAAATACAAAAATAAATAAGATTCCACAGTTCTTCGGCGGCGGTATTTACAAATTTCTGCCCTGGTGTTATTCTTCCGGTATCGAAAGGCAAAGCAAGAATTGTTTCAGACAATATACACAACTCAATGCGTGCAGAAAGAAGGAGATTATTATGAAGACAAGAATTGAAGCAGATTCCATTGGTTCCCTTGAAGTCCCATCCGACGCCTACTACGGGGTACAGTCCCTGCGGGCAAAACGGAATTTTCCCATCACGGGAACGTCGATCCACCCGGTCATGATCCAGAATCTGGCGAAAATTAAAAAGGCAGCTGCCATCTCCAACCGCGAAGCACAGAGACTGCCGGAGGAAAAAGCGGCTGCCATTATCTATGCCTGTGATGAAATCATTGCCGGCAAATTAAAAGACCAGTTCATCGTTGACGGCATCCAGGGCGGCGCCGGAACGAGTGCTAATATGAACGCAAACGAAGTCATCGCAAACCGCGCCATCGAAATCCTGGGCGGCACCAAGGGTGATTATACCATTGTCCACCCGAATGACCACGTCAACATGGCACAGTCCACAAACGACGTTATCCCAAGTGCAGGAAAACTGACCGTACTCGATCTGCTCCCGGATCTTCTGCATGCGCTCGAGTCACTTCACGCAGCACTGCTCGATAAGTCCCAGGAATTTGACCACATTTTAAAGATGGGAAGAACCCAGCTTGAGGACGCCGTTCCGATGCGTCTCGGCCAGAGCTTCCACGCTTACGCAACGATGATCGAGCGTGATATCCGCCGGATCGAACGCGCCAGAAAAGAGCTGTTCACCCTGAACCTCGGCGGAACAGCCATCGGTACGACGATCAATGCTTCCGATTACTATCTCCACCACATCGTGCCGACCCTCGCTGCTGTGACAGGCTATCCGCTGATGCAGGCGGACGATCTGTTTGACGCGACGGAGAACCTCGACGGATTTGTGACGATCTCCAACACGTTAAAGACCTGCGCCGTCAACCTCTCCAAGATGTGCAACGACCTGCGCCTGCTGTCCAGCGGACCGCGGACCGGATTCGGCGAGATCAACCTGCCGCCGATGCAGAACGGATCCTCGATTATGCCGGGCAAGATCAACCCGGTTATCCCGGAGGTTGTGACACAGGTTGCCTTCCATGTCATCGGAAACGACACCACAATCACGATGGCGGCTGAGGCTGGCCAGATGGAGTTGAACGCGTTTGAACCGGTTGTCTTCTACTCCCTGTTCTCTTCCATCACCTCGATGACAGGCGCTGTGAATACGCTTGTGAAGAACTGTATTCTCGGCATTACCGCAAATGAGAAACGGTGCGAGGATCTCGTTTCGAAGAGTGTCGGCATCACAACGGCGCTCTGCCCGTATATCGGATACCAGAAAGCGGCCTCGATTGCAAAGAAATCGCTGAAGACGGGCGAGAGTGTTACTTCTCTGGTTCTGAAAGACGAACTGCTGACACAGAAACAGCTCGACGACATTCTCGATCCGTACGCTCTGACCGGACCGGAACTGCCGGCCGAAGACGATCTGGCTGGCTGAATGTAACTGCTGCTTTCTTTCATAATTTCTTAACGATACGCAAAAAGGCTTCCCGGATTTCCTTGCTGTCCGGGAAGCCTTTTTCTGTCGTTTTCTTTTGTATCAAACTCTGTTTAGATTCTCGCTACGCCGCTCTTTCTTGCTGCCTCTGCAACGGCTGCTGCCACCGCATCTTTGACACGCGGATCAAAGGCTGCCGGGAGGATGTAGTCTGCGTTCAGCTCTTCATCGCTTACCAGGCCTGCGATTGCGTAAGCTGCTGCGACCTTCATTTCATCGTTGATATCAGATGCTCTCACATCGAGCGCTCCGCGGAAGATGCCCGGGAAGCAGAGTACGTTGTTGACCTGGTTCGGGTAATCGCTTCTTCCTGTGCTGACAACGGCTGCTCCTGCTGCTTTCGCCTCGTCCGGGAAAATCTCCGGCGTCGGATTTGCGCAGGCAAAGATGATCGGATCTTTTGCCATCGTACGTACCATATCGGGAGTGAGCGTACCCGGCGCAGAAACGCCAATAAAAATATCGGCTCCTTTGATTACCTCTGCAAGCGTGCCCTTCTCATGGTTGTAGTTTGTGATCTTCGCCATCTCCTCTTTGATCGGGTTGAGGCCGTCGCGTCCCTCGTAAATCGCACCTTTGCGGTCTGTCATGATGACGTTTTTGAGACCCATCGAAATCAGCAGGCGGATAATGGCGATTCCGGCTGCACCGGCTCCTGAGGTAACAATTTTGACTTCATCCAGTTTCTTTCCAACCAGTTTCAGCGCATTGATGACACCGGCCAGTGTGATCACGGCTGTTCCATGCTGATCATCGTGGAAAATCGGAATATCACAGCATTCCTTTAATTTCTTCTCGATCTCAAAACATCTCGGTGCGGAGATGTCCTCCAGGTTGACACCGCCGAAGCTTCCTGCGAGAAGACGCACGGTATTGACAATATCATCCACATCCTTGCTGCGCACGCAGAGCGGGATTGCATCGACACCACCGAATTCTTTAAACAGCACGCATTTTCCTTCCATGACCGGCATGCCGGCCTCCGGGCCGATATCTCCAAGTCCGAGAACTGCGGTTCCATCTGTAACAACAGCTACCGTGTTCCATCTTCTGGTCAGCTCGTAGCTCTTGTTGACATCTTTCTGAATTTCCAGGCACGGCGCCGCCACACCCGGTGTATAGGCAAGACTCAAGGCATCTTTTGTATCTACGGCCGCCCGGGAAGTGACCTCAAGCTTTCCGCGTAATTCATAGTGCATCTTTAATGATTCTTTTGCGTAATCCATCGCTTTTTTCCTCCATTTCATGTGTGACTGCGTCTCATTAATAATAGGAAGAGAGATTCACGCGTCACACGGGATGTCTGTTCGCTGCACCCCTATTATAACAAGCGTTCTCTAAATTTCAACCGGTGTTTTGATTAATGAAAAAATTTCCACTTTTCCACCAAAAACAGCTGCTTCATTTGCGAAATTTTATCAAAAATACTCTTTTTCTTTCTCTCAGCCGCAGTCCGATCCTGCCCGGAGGGCTTTTTTTGCTTTACAGTAAAATTCAACAAAGTTTTTTATAAAGCAAAAAATCTGCCCGCCTCCCATCCTTTTCAGACTGGAAAACAGACAGATTTTTTTCTTTACTCCGCCACAATATTCTGCAGCCAGACTCCTTTCTTGACAAGGACAAATCCAATCACGCACTTGATCAGGTCAACCGACATAACCATAAAGTAGATTGCGTAGATCGAAAGTCCGGTAAAACGGCTCAGGCAGAAAGCCACCGGCACACTGACAACCCAGATGAAGACGCTGTCGAACAGGAACGTGATGATCGTTTTTCCACCGGAGCGCAGGGTAAAGTAGCTTGCATGCAGGAATGCATTGACCGGCATGAACATGGCCACTTCCACGATGAAGATTGCCGCCATGTGGCGTACTTCGTCCGTCGTGTTGTAGAGGCGTGGGAAGATTGGAGCCACGAGCGCCATCAGCGCGCCGATCACAATGCAGAGTAATACGGAAAACGTGATCAGCTTCGTATCGGTATCCTTTGCCTCTTCCATCCTTCCGGCTCCGAGGAGCTGTCCGACGATGATGGCAACGGAATCGCCGAGTGCGATGAAAACGACGTTGAACAGGTTCGAGATCGTGTTGGAGATATTCATCGCGGCTACGACATTCAGTCCACGCACGGAGTAACACTGCATCAGGATCGCAACGCCGCCTGCCCAGAACGTTTCGTTCAGCATCAGCGGTGTTCCTTTGATAAGGATCTGTTTCGTCAAAGCCGCCGGAACACGGATCGTGCGGTACAGATGCTTCGTAAAACGATATTTTTCTTTGTTTCCATGCGTGCGGATCAGCACAATCGCCATCTCCACGTAACGGGACAGCACCGTTGCGGCTGCCGCGCCGACAACGCCGAGCTGCGGTGCACCGAATTTTCCGTAGATTAAAATGTAGTTAAAAACCAGATTAACGAAGACAGCGGTAATACCGGCCTTCATCGGAAGCATTGTCTCGCCGCATTCGCGCAGCGTGCTGGCATAAAGCTGCACAAACAGGAACGGCGGGAGTCCTACCAGCATGACCTTCATATAAGAAATGCCATAGGCTAATGTCGCATTCATGTCCTGGCTTCCCTGATCGCCTGTCAGGTAGAGACGAATCAGAGGCTCGTGCGCACCAAGGAAAATAGTGATTGCCGCTGCCGTCAGGATCACGCCGATCCAGAGCTTGAAGCGGAAGGTGTTTCGCACACCCTCGTCGTTGCCCTGTCCGAAATACTGCGCAGTGAAGATTCCTGCGCCAGACACGCCTCCAAAGATACAGAGGTTATAGATAAAAAGAAGCTGATTGACGATCGCAACACCGGACATCTGCTCGGTGCCGACCTGTCCTACCATGATGTTGTCGAGAAGGCTGACAAAGTTGGTGATACCGTTCTGAATCATAATCGGCATCGCAACGCCAAGCACCATCAGGTAAAACCGTTTGTTCCCAATAAATTTTCTGTGTTTCTGCATGGTTTCCCCCTTTTCTTGCTGTATAAAATAAATGACATAAATCGGAGCCTTTCTGGATTTCTCCAGGCAGGCCCCGAACAGTAATGTTTATTATACACGATTCATGTTTAGAAAGAAAGATCCTTTTTATCTTTTTTCTGGCTTTTTTTGACATCTTAATTTCAGAGCATTAAACAGCCTCAACAATAAGATAAACATAACTCCCCATATTACCCATGCCGCAAAGCACCCAATTCCCTGATAGCGGATATCTACCATTATTCCAATAATAAAAGGAAGTGACATAAACATAATTACTGCCATTATAAAATCAAAAATAATGTATAACACTATGTTTACCTTCCCTATTAAGAATCTGCTGTTTGATATTCATCCTGTATTTTCTGATTTGCCGCCTGACCAATATTAAGCTTTTCAAACATTTCTTCTGTATCCAGACCTCTGCTGTAGTACGCAGTCATCATATCCGCTGTGATCGATTTTCCAAATCTTCTGGGGCGGCTGTTGCAGATAAACTTCGATGTTGTGTCAATCACACTGTTGGTGTATTCCAGCAATCCTGTTTTATCGATATATATTTTTGAGTTTAATACGTCCTGAAAAGCATTCACCTTTGAATTTAAAAAATCGTCCCACAGCATGCCGCAAATTTTTCCACCAGCGCCACTGCCACCTTCATCACCCCGGCCAGTACCATCACAAAGATTGGGTTCTTTTTGCCTTTCTGCAGCAGGATGAGGCTGATGATAAAGATCACGACAAGACTCCAGTTCGTCTGCGCCAGCCGGATCACGGTATCTCCTTCACTGCTCCAAAACGCCGTGACCAGAATTGAAATCCCTGCGGAACCGATCATCGCCACAACCGCCGGGCGGAGGGAGCGGAGGATGCCCTGGAGCATTGCCATTTCACGGTATTTTAAATAGAGTTTCGCAAGCAATGTGACAAGAATACACGACGGCAGAATACAGCCAAACGTTGCCGCAAGTGCGCCCGGAACACCAGCGATTTTAATTCCGACGAACGTAGCCGAATTGACTGCGATCGGCCCCGGCGTCATCTGGGAGATGGTAATCAGATCCGTAAACTCCGACATCGACAGCCAGCCGTGTCCCTGCACCACCTGCCCCTGAATCAACGGCATGGCGGCATAGCCTCCGCCGAAGCTGAACAGGCCGATCTGGAAAAAGCTTAAAAATAACTGAAGATAGATCATTTCGCACCCCTCCGTTTCGCCAGAATCGTCCGCACCGCACCGATGGCACCGCAGACCAGTACAATATAAATCACGTTGACCTTGAAAAAACAGGCTGCTGCAAACGCACAGACAAGAATCACCAGCGACAGTGGATCTTTTTCTTTCACAACCCCGGCTCCCATCTCATACGTCACAGATGCAATCACTGCTCCGACACCTGCCTGCATCCCTTCCAGCATCTGACTCACAAAAAAATTATCCCGAAACGCCTGGTAGCAGACCGAAATCACAGAGATAACCAGAAACGGCGGAATAATCGTTCCAATAATGGAAACCAGCACACCGATCAGCCCCGCCAGCTTATACCCGACGACAATCGCTCCGTTTACCGCAATCGGCCCCGGCGACGACTGTGCAATCGCTACCAGGTCCAGCATCTCATTTTCCTCAATCCAGTGGTACTCATCCACGAACTTTTTCTTCATCAGCGTCACAATCACATACCCGCCTCCGAACGTAAACGCGCTCAGATACAGCGTGGAAAGGAACAGCTTCTGCAGTACCTTACGTTTTGACTCCATTCTTTTCACCTCGTTTTTTCCGATCTGTCTCCCGTTGTTTTTATATAATGAAAAAATCCCGGTTTCCCGGGATCTTTCTTAAGTAAGCTGATGACGGGAATCGAACCCGTGACCTCCGCCTTACCAAGGCGACGCTCTACCGACTGAGCCACATCAGCATTCGCAAGTTGTTTTGTTTTTTGTTAGCTCCTTGCTACATTTGGTATTCTATCAAAACTATAGTGAATTGTCAACAGTTTTTTCTACAAATTTGAAAATTTTTATTTGTTCACAGATTTTCCTGCACTTTTGACAATTCACCGTAATTTTTTCGGTCGTTTTTCCATCTCACGAACAGACCTCCCGCACTTTACTGCGGATTCTCTGCAGTGCATTGTCGATTGCCTTCGGCTGCTTTCCAAGTTTTTCTGCAATCTGCGTATAATCGTACCCTTTCAGATACAATTCCAGCACCTGGTACTCAAATTTGCTGAGCCGTTCTTTGATCCGCTCATGCATGCCGATTACGTTTTCCCGGCTGATCATGATCTCCTCCGGTGTCTCCTCGTCCACCAGGCGCAGCTCCTGCTCGGAAACCGGTTCACTTAACGAGACGAAGCTGTTCAGCGGCTGATGCTTCTGGCGCTGGGACGATGCCACTGCCGAATACATCTGACGGTCGATGCACAGGCCGGCGAAGGTGGCAAACGATGCCTCCTTCCCCGGTTTGTAGTCACGCACTGCCTTAAAAAGTCCGAGCATGCCCTCCTGGATCAGATCCTCGTGATCTCCGCCCACCAGGTACAGCGCCCTCGCCCTGGTCCGCACCAGCGATTTGTATTTGTCGATCAGATAATCGGTAATCTCGCGTTCTCCTGCCCGCAGACGCGCAATCAGCTCCTCATCCGTACAGGTATCGTAATCTTTCACCATCATATCTCTTGTATCCTTCATCTTTCTTCCGCCGGAGCGTAATGTGATTTTCCGCAATTTCTAGCAGCTTCTCTGTCTTACAATCTCATAAGCGAGCACGCCGGCTGCCACGGAAGCGTTCAGAGAGTCGATATCGCCTTTCATCGGAATTGTGGCTGTGAAGTCGCAGTTTTCTCTCACCAGACGGCTGACACCCTCTCCCTCATTTCCGATTACAAGGCCGATCGGTCCTTTGAGGTCGAGATCATACATTCTCTGTCCGTTCATGTCCGCGCAGACAAACCAGATGCCCTTTTCCTTCAGCATTTCCATGGTCTGCACCAGATTCGTCACCTTTGCCACCGGTGTGTAATTTAATGCACCTGCCGACGTTTTGGCAACGGTTGCTGTCAGGCCGACTGCGCGGTGCTTCGGCACGATGACACCATGTGCGCCTGCCAGGTTTGCGGTACGGATGATCGCACCGAGGTTATGCGGATCCTCAATGCCGTCCAGCAGAAGGATAAATGGCGGCTCTCCTTTCTCCTCTGCGCGCGCGAGGATGTCCTCAACGGTTGCATAACTGTAGGAAGCCACCTGTGCAATGACACCCTGATGCTTTCCGGTGGTGGACAGCTCGTCAAGACGTTCTTTTTCTACATAATTGATGATGGTATCGTGTTTTTTCGCCTCACGGATGATCGTGCGGATCGGGCCGTCCTGGCTGCTTGCAAGGACGAACAGCTTGTCCACGGTCTTGCCGGAGCGGAACGCCTCGATGACAGCATTTCTTCCCTCTACCATGCCGCCTGTAAACTCCTCATCCGCCTGCTGTACTTCCTGTTTTCTGTCTCTGTCACGGTAATCTCGTTTCCCCTTAAAGTCACGTTTTTTTCCGTCTCTTCTCTCAAAGTTTCTCTTGTCGTTTCTGTTGTTTTCTCTCATATCATTCCTGTTCCGCGGTCCCAAAAGCAGTGGGAACTTTTGCTTTTTCAAAAGCCCCACTGCCCTGCCGCTTCTTTTTTATTTTCTGAATCTTATCTGCTCTCACACTTCGCCAAGTCCTGCCCGGATCAGGTCGATCATCCGCTTGTAATCCCCTTTCAGGTACAGATACCCCATCACGGCCTCAAACCCGGTTGCCCGGCGGTAGTCGATCGTGGACGCATTTTTTGCCTTGGTATAGGATTTCGCATTTCTGCCTCTTTTATAAATCTGTTTTTCCTCTTCGGTAAACAGCGGCTCCAGAATTTCAATCATCGCCGACTGTTTCTCCGCCTTTACAAGCCCTGCCGCATGGCGGTGCAGCTTGTTGACCTGCATATTTGCTTTCCGCACCAGAATCGTGCGGATGACGATCTCATACGCAGCATCCCCGATGTAGGCCAGCGTAAGCGGCGAATACATGCGGATGTCATGCTGTTCCAGTCCGAATACCTCCGAAAGATAATCCTTCTCCCCGAAAACTGCCTCTGGAAAAAGCTCCTCGTTTTCTGTCTCTTTGCCCACTTCCGTCACTTCTGTTCTGTCCTTTCTTTTTTCCTCATCTGACGCAGCTCGCCCTCCAGCTCGAGCACACGGTTCGTAAGCTCCGTATTCTCCTGCTGCAGTACTTTGATATCCTCGAAAATCGGGTCCGGCAGATGAATGTGATCCATGCTTTTTCTCGGAATCCGCACATCATTCTGCTTCACAATGTGCCCCGGCACGCCGACGACGGTACAGTTCGGCGGAACCTCCTCGATCACAACCGATCCGGCTCCGATTTTGGAGTTTTCCCCGATCGTAAACGATCCGATGATCTTCGCACCGGCGCTGACCATAACATTGTCCTTCAGCGTCGGATGACGTTTCCCGGTCTCCTTACCATTACCGCCAAGCGTCACGCCCTGATACAGCGTCACGTTGTCTCCGATAATGGCTGTTTCTCCGATAATCACACCAGAACCATGATCAATAAACAATCCCTTTCCGATCGTCGCACCCGGATGGATTTCGATACCGGTTTTTCTCGCTGCCCGCTGTGAAATCCATCTGGCCAGAAAGTAATGGCCTTTCAGATATAGCTTGTGCGCCCGTCTGTACTTCAGCATAACACGAAATGAAGGATACAGCAAGACTTCCATGGGAGAATGTATCGCCGGATCCCGCTCCTGAATCACCTGAAATTCCTCTTTAAAATACGCGAAAAAACTCATCTTTCCTCTCCTTGCCTCCTGCTGGGACTTTTCCGGATTTTTATTTCTTACCATCATTCTGCATAACAGTAATATTCAAAAACGGAGCTGTTTCATCTCCGATAAAGACGAAATAGCTCCGTGGTTCCACTTTACTTTAAGGGCACACCTGCCCTCTTCTTTTCTTCTGCATAACGTGCAGGACCCGTGCCGGACTACCCACTTTTTCCGCTTCACCCGGCCAGCTTCCGGACGCACTTCAAAAACCCTCGTTTCAGGCAGCTTCCAGCCCCATTTGTCTGCCATTCTCTGTGAAACAATTCTGATTTTCTACTTTTTCCGTTCCAAGCCTTTTTCTGTTTCCGTTTGTTCTAGTTTATGCAAATTTTTCTCGTTTGTCAAGCAAATTTCCGCCGGATCCACTTGCTGATTTCGACCGCCGGAATGACAAGCAGTCCAAGGCCGATCGCCACATCATATTCCAACGCGCTGATCCGCTCAAAACCGAACGCACTCGACAGTACCGGGATGTAAATGACGGCGGATGTGAGGACAAATGAGAGTGCCATCGCGCCCCACAGATACTTGTTCTGATGCTTCATGTGGAAAATAGAACCTTTCCGTGATCTCATATTGAAGGAATGGAAAATTTCCACCATAGAGAGTGTCAGAAACGCCATCGACATGCCGTCCGGGCTGTTGACGATTTCCCAGCGGCCGGCTTCCAGATAGTGGCCGATGAAGTAGGACGCCAGCGTCAGCACCGTAATCACGATGCCCTGAAACGCAACATCAAAGCCGAGGCCGTCCGCAAAAATACCGTCATCCGCATTTCTCGGCGGGCGTTTCATGATGTCTGCCTCACCGTCCTCCATACCGAGCGCCAGCGCCGGGAAGCAGTCCGTAATCAGGTTGATCCAGAGCAGATGCACCGGATTTAAAATCGTAAAGCCCATCAGCGTCGCGCAGAAAATCGACAGCACCTCGGCAAGGTTCGATGCCAGAAGGAACTGAATTGCCTTGCGGATATTATCGTAGATTCGTCTTCCTTCCTCAACCGCCGCGATGATCGTCGCAAAGTTGTCGTCCGCGAGCACCATATCTGCCACGTTTTTCGTCACATCCGTTCCCGTGATGCCCATTCCGATGCCGATATCCGCACGCTTGATCGACGGCGCATCGTTGACTCCGTCTCCTGTCATCGCGGTGATTCTGCCTTTCCGCTTCCACGCATCGACGATCCGCACTTTATGCTCCGGCTGGACGCGTGCGTAAACAGCATATTCCTCGATTCTCCGGTCAAGCTCCTCATCGCTTAACTGGTCAATCTCGGCTCCCGTTACCGCTTTCCAGCCCGCCTCCAGAATACCCAGCTCTTTTGCAATAGCAACCGCTGTGTCTTTGTGGTCACCCGTAATCATCACCGGACGGATGCCTGCCCCGCGGCATTCCCGGATCGCATCGACTACTTCCGGCCGCACCGGATCAATCATACCGCAAAGTCCTAAAAAGCAGAGATCCTGCTCCAGAAAGTCCGGCTCCTGGGAGGACGGCATCTGGTTCCACGCTCTTCCTGCTGCCGCCAGCACGCGGAGTGCCTGGTCTGCCATCGCCTTGTTCTGCGACAGGATTTCCTGCCGGAATGCTTCTGTCATCGGCTGTTTTCTGCCGTCACGCCAAACGGAGGTGCACCGCTTCAGAATCTCATCCGGTGCGCCTTTTGTGCAGGAAAAATACGTTCCGTCGTTTGCGCGGTGGATCGTTGTCATGCGTTTCCGCATCGAATCAAACGGCGCTTCCCCGACACGCGGATACTGGACGGACAGGCTCTTCTTCGGGCATCCCTCTTTCTGCGCATCGTTGACCAACGCACATTCCGTCGGTTCTCCGACTGCCTCGCCGTTTTCGTCCGGCTCCGCATCGGAGCAGAGTGCCATGACGGATACGAGACGTTTTATATCGCTTCCCTCATGTTTTACCACGGTCATCTTATTCTGTGTCAGCGTTCCTGTCTTATCCGAGCAGATCACCTGCGTACAGCCGAGCGTCTCGACAGCCGTCAGTTTCCGGATCACCGCATTCCGCTTTGACATTTTGGTCACACCGATGGAAAGCACGATTGTGACAACTGCCGCAAGTCCTTCCGGAATTGCCGCTACGGCAAGGCTGACGGCTACCATAAAGGTATTTAAGATGTTCTGCGGCGTCACGCCCTCTTTTAAAATGCCGACAACGAAAATCATGGCACAGATGGCGAGCACCATCACGCTTAAGATTTTGCTGAGCTGGTTCAGCCGCTTCTGCAGCGGTGTGCTCTCATCCGCCGACTGCGTCAGAACATGGGCGATTTTTCCCATCTCGGTTTTCATACCCGTTCCGGTGATAACAGCGCGGCCGCGGCCATAGACAACGGTGCTTCCCATATAGACCATGTTTTTCCGGTCCCCGAGCGGAACCTCGCTGGCTGCGCCGGCGTTCAGAACATCCGCTGTTTTATTGACCGGGACAGATTCTCCGGTCAGCGCTGCTTCCTCGATTTTCATGCTGGCACTCTCTAAAATACGGCCATCCGCCGGAACAGCATCGCCCGCTTCGAGAATTACAATATCACCGGGTACGAGCTCCTCGCTCTTTTTCACTTCCATTTTCCCGCCGCGCATCACCTTCGACGTGGCTGCCGCGATCTCCTGCAGAGCTTCAATCGCTTTCTCTGCCTTGCTCTCCTGCAGAACACCGAGCACCGCATTAATGATGACAACGGCGAGAATAATGACCACATCAGCGTACGATTCGCCTTCATACGCCGATGTGATGCCGGAAATCAGCGCTGCGGCGAGCAGGATCAGGATCATCGGGTCTTTCAGCTCTTCGAAAAACCGCTGCAGATTGCTCTTCTTTTTTCCCGCCGCCAGCCGGTTAGGTCCGTGTTCGGAAAGCCGCCGCGCAGCTTCCGCCTCGGAAAGTCCCTGCTCCGTTGTCTGTAACTCATCAAGAATCTTCGAACTTTTTTCCAGATACTCTTTCATTTCCATCCGTCCTTTCTTCTGAAAACGCTTTTTGCGTTCCTGTGATAAGTTCCCACTGGTACACTGGTCTCTTTCTATATAGAAAAAGACCTATCCGCACCATATTTGTTGATACAGATAAGTCTTGTCATTTCATACAAAGCCAGAAGAAATGCTTTTTCTTCGGTTGTTGGCCTTATAGCGTCACGTATGCCGCCGACTACTCCCTTATTCTTCTTCCAGTCTACCACATCTTCCGGCCTTGTGCAATCGCATTTCTCTTTTATTCTTCTGCGTTCTTTGCGCATCCTGGGCAGCCGCTGCATCCGCCTGCGATCCGGTCGTCCGGCATCAGGTCGAGTGCCTTGGAAATGCAGCAGATCGCCTGTGCGGAAATTCCCTCTTTCTTTCCGGTAAAGCCAAGTCCTTCCTCGGTCGTTGCCTTGATATTGACCTGATCCTCTTCGAGATGAAGCGCCTCCGCCACATTTTTCACCATCGTGTCGATGTATGGCAGGAGCTTCGGCTTTTGTGCAATAACGGTTGCATCGATATTTTCAATCAGATACATCCGCTCCTCGAGCATCTCACCCACTTTTTTCAGCAGTTCGATGCTGTCTGCGCCCTCATACGCCGGATCATTGTCCGGAAAATGGCGTCCGATGTCCCGCAGTGCTGCAGCGCCGAGAAGCGCATCCATAATGGCATGGACCAGCACATCTGCATCGGAATGTCCCAGAAGGCCATATTCATACGGGATTTCCACACCGCCCAGAATCAGTTTCCGGTTTTCCACCAGTTTATGCACATCGTAACCCATTCCTACTCGCATTGTTCGTTCCTCCGCTTCGTTACTTTCTAGTTAAATCCATACAGCTTCTGCGCTACCTTGTAGGCATAGACTGCAATTTTCTGTCCCGGTTTTGATTTGCTGCTCATAACAGTTCCGAAAATGCCGTGGCGGATGCGGAAGTAATCGGCTGCATCCTCCTGCTTCAGGTATCTCCACAGATCGTTCTTTTTCTCGAGATTTTCTTCCGTTCCAGAGCGCATCATCATCACGGAAGAAACCGTCATAATAATGGTCAGATAGCTGATCATATATTTCCGCAGGTACTTCGACAGCCCTTTCTGTTCACCAAGGTAATCGATCATCAGCTTGTTGACACGGATCTGCTGGTCAATTCTGCCGATCATGACTTTCTCGTTAACCGACTGGTCGGCTCTTCCGATAAAGTAGCGGTAGAAATTGACATCGAGATAATACATCGTTTTGACGTACGGAAGCGGAATAAACGCAACCAGATTATCCACATAGAAGGTGTGCTCCGGCAGCTTCATGCCGCACTCTCTTAAAAGAGAAGTCCGGTAAATCAGCGAATGCATCAGCAGATAATGTGTTTTGCCGAGAGCTTTCGCCTCATCCCATCCGAAAAAGCGGCCTTCCGGCAGCGATTTCGCATAGCGCATCACACGTTTTCTCTTGGCGCCCTCTTTTTCATACACATAGTTACTGATCAGAAGGTCGAGTGTTTTCGGTCCGCGTACGACTTCTGCCAGAACATTTAAAATCTTCTGGTATGCCTCTGGGTTTACCCAGTCATCACTGTCCACAACCTTAAAGTACAGACCCGTCGCATTTTCCACACCCGTGTTGACTGCTCCGCCGTGGCCCTTGTTTTCCTGATGAATCGCTTTTACAATCGTCGGATATTTTTCCTGATAGCGGTCTGCAATCTCTGTGGTTCCGTCCTTGGAACCATCGTCCACGATCAGAATTTCTACTTCTTCTCCGCCGACCAGCAGCGAATCGATACATTTCTCCATATATGCTTCTGAATTATAGCATGGTACTGCAATTGATAAAATCTTCATCTTTTTTCTCCCTGCTCTTTTTTGCTCTTTTGCCGTTTCAGGCACGTTCCAGATCTGTGTATTTTGCGTATTCCGCAAACGCAGACGGAATGGCATATCTTTCAGCCGCGGTTTTCGCATCCGCAAAAATCAATCCGGCTTTTTCTTCCCCTTCCTGCTCCACATCGTTTCCTGCAATTTTAATGGCGTATCCTGTGATATGCCACTCGACATGGGAAAAAATGTGCTTGTACGGCGGCAATGCCTGAATATGAAGCGGCGTCACGCCGAATTTTTCTGCCTCTTCAAGTGCTTCCTGTTCGGAGAGCACGCCATCGAAGTTCGGGAACTCGTAAAGTCCCGCCAGAAGTCCTTTTTTCGGCCGTTTCCGCACTGCTGTGTGCGCACCGTCCAGAAATAACAGAACGGTTCTGTCTTCGATTCTGCGCGGCTTTGCGCTCTTTTTAAACGGATATTCCGTCCAGGTCTGATGCTGTCCCGCCAGACACTGGTCAAAAAGCGGACAGACTTCACATTTTGGTGCGCCGTTCGGCAGACAGACCATTGCGCCGAGATCCATCATCGCCTGATTGAAGGCTCCTGGATCTTCTGCCGGCATGATTTCGGTCAATTCCGCTTCCACGCGGTTTTTCACGGACTGCTTTAAAATGTCCTCACCGTCCTCCCGGAGGCGTGCCATCACACGAAGCACATTTCCGTCCACCGCCGGCACCGGAATGCAAAACGCGATCGATGCAACGGCTCCCGCTGTGTAATTTCCAATTCCCGGAAGTCCTTTTAAGGCTTCGTAATCTGCTGGAAATACACCGTCATACACTTCCATAATTTTCTGTGCGGCCTTCTGCATATTCCGCACACGGTTATAGTAACCAAGGCCTTCCCAGAGCTTCAAAAGCTTTTCCTCGGGACAGACCGCAAGTGCTGCGACATTGGGCAGTTCACGCATAAACCGCTCATAAAACGGCTTGACCGCCTCCACCCTCGTCTGCTGGAGCATAATCTCGGAAACCCAGATTTCATACGGGTTCTTTTTTTCTCTCCACGGCAGCACTCTTTTATTTTCGCCATACCATTTCAATAATGGCTTTGTGATTGTGTCCTGCATAGTAATCTCCTGTTAATATATCATTCTTATTTTGCCACATTTTCCTCCAAAATGCAAAATAAACATTGCGCTCTCACGTGTTTTTGATTAAAATTAATAAATACTTTAAAAGAATAACCAAAACCCTTAAGATATGGAGGAAAAACTCTTGATCGACAGTATTATTTTTGATGTGGACGGCACCCTGTGGGACTCCACAGACGTTGTTGCCGACGCATGGAATCAGATTATGGAAAAAGAAACTGATATGACACCAAACCTCACCGGAGCCGTGTTAAAAGGCCTGTTCGGCCGCCTGCTCCCGGATATCGCCGCCGTCATTTTCCACGAATATCCAAAGGAGCGCCAATTAGAACTGATCGAGGCATGCTGTGCCAAAGAGCATGAGGCACTTCTTGCGACACCGGCTCCTGTTTATCCGGGACTTGTCGATGCACTTTCTATTCTTTCCAGACATTACCCGCTTTATATCGTAAGCAACTGCCAGGCGGGCTATATCGAAGTTTTTCTGGAAGCCACAGGCCTCGGTCACTATTTCAAAGGCCATCTCTGTCCTGGCGATACCGGAAAGGCAAAGGCAGACAACATCCGTACAATCATCGAACAGAACCATCTGCAGCACGCGGTCTATGTCGGCGATACCGACGGCGACTACAAGGCGACACACGAGGCCGGAATCCCGTTTGTCCATGCCGCATACGGTTTTGGTCAGACCAAAAACCCGGACTACACCATCACTTCCCCGATGGATCTTGTCACACTGTTCGTACCGGAAAATTAATTTTTAACAGTTTCTTTCTCATAAAAAATACGCATTCCTGTTTTGATAACGGAATGCGTATTTTTTATGTTCTATTTCTTCTTTTCTCAGCTCTCGCCCTTACCTGGGTAATCATCGTCACCCGTATGGTCTCCCTGATCCGGTGCGCTCGGTTCCGGTGTCGACGGGGTCTCGGTCGGTGCTACGGTCGGCTCCGGCGTAGACGGGACCTCGGTCGGTGCTGTGGTCGGTTCCGGCGTAGACGGGGTCGATGGAGTTGATGGAGTTGACGGCGTGTAATCATCGTACGTGTAGGATGGCGTTCTCGTCGGCGTTACTGTCGTGGTATTCGTCGTATCATCGACATTTTCGTCATCTGCTTCCGGTGCCTGTGTCACAGTAAGCGTGTCTTCACTTACCTCATAAGCTTCGGAATAATAAATGATAACCGGTGTTCCGTCATCGACATTGTCATATAATGCCTGTGCCACTGCAGTCGGAAGTGCAACAGATCCTGTCGTCGATCCTGCAGTCAGATACAGGTTTCCGCCGAAACTACTTCTCCAGGAAGCATCGTAGAAACCAATCTCTCCATTGAACGGAATCCAGGAATCCACATCTCTTTCCCAGGAATAGCTGCCGTCTGCCTGAAGCTCTCCGTGCAGTTTTTTCTGGCTTTCTTTTGCTGCGGTTGTGTAGATACCCGGCTTCGTGTAGCTGCTCTGCTCCATCAGACCGGTTACACAGTCACCGTCGACAACCAGATTTCCATCTTTGTAGAGCCAGATATGCTGACGGCTGGCATCAACCTCAACATACGTCTTGCCGAATCCGTTGTTCTCTGTGGAAGCAGCAAACTCTCTCTGCGCATACTGCGGCTCTCTTGCATCTGCTGCGTGAGCATCTACTTCTTCTGCGATCTTTGCAATCTCCTGCTCCTGATCCACTTTCCATCCGTAGCCTTCCTGGCTGATGGTCACGCCGCCTTCGATACCGGTTGCCGGGAAGGTGTGATCCTTGCCATCGGTATCAATCGCTGCCGCAAGATTTGCCACATATTCTTTTACTCTTTCATTCCACTGGTTTTCATCTTTGGAATAATTTCCATCCGCATCGACTGCCAGCCAGTCTTTCATGGTATTTCCGTCAAGAACCTGTGTTGTTCC
Source organism: Blautia sp. TF10-30 (assembly GCF_003481245.1). Lineage (NCBI taxonomy): Bacteria > Bacillati > Bacillota > Clostridia > Lachnospirales > Lachnospiraceae > Blautia > Blautia sp. TF10-30. The sequence goes on along the minus strand of NZ_QUKM01000017.1, from coordinate 4,257 downwards.
ATCCGGCATACTGTATGTGATGCTTGCGCGTACCAGTTCATTTAACTGATCCTTCTGTGCATTCAGTGTTTCGTCATCTGCTGTTACCAAGGTTCCGTCGTAAATGCCTGCTTTTTCAAGATCCACTTCGGTATCCGCATTGATCAGCGCGTTTTCGATGCACTGTTTTGCAAGGGTAAGATCCATTCCCTCACCCATAACAGCATCCACAATCTCAAACTCATTGTTCTGGAAGGTGATGTAGGCGCTGGCCGGTGCATTCTCACCGTCTGCGGACTGGAATTCGTCAAATCCATCAATCACCGCATCCAGTTTTTCCTGACTGTACTGCATGGTGACCTGGGAATCTTTCTCTTTTCCGCCATTTCCCAGGAACCAGAGGAAACTGTTCTGTTTCTTTAACACGCTCTCCACGCTGCCGTCTCCGGCGTAGGTGTAGTCGATGTCTTTTCCGCTGACACTCTTCGTATCATTGTCTTTGAATTTTACATTTAAGGTATAGTTTGCAGCCTGCTCTTTGATTTTCGTTTCTGCCTCTTTGGCCGTCATATCCGAGCAGTCTACTCCGTTGATGATTGTTCCGTTAAAAAAATAATTCTGGTAATGGAACATTTTGCTTCCATAGAAAAAGCCTCCCACAGCAATAACAGCAACGGCTGCAACGGCGATAACCGCACCGCCTTTTCCCTTTTTCTTCTGCGGTTTTGCGCCATGCGGAATGTACTCTTCGTCGTCATCCTCATAATCGTCGTAGTCATCATCCTCATCGTCTATTTCCGGCATTGGGATATGGCCTACCGTGTCGCTGACGAGGCGCTCCATTGCGGCTTCCACCTGATCACCAAGCACTTCTTTCTCCGAACCCTTGGTCTCTGTCTTCTCTTCTCCCAGCAGATCATCCTCATCTGCGAATGGATCGTTGATGATCAGATCATCATCCACCATCACTTCTTCCGGTTCCGATTCTGTTTTTGTCTCAGCCGGCGTCTCTTCGATTTCTTCTTCCTCTTCTGTAAATTCCGGAATCTCGATGTCCTGCGTCACAGGCTCCACTTTGGTCTGCTTCATTTTCTGCTTCGCTTCTTCGTCTTTTGCACGCTCAGTTGCCTCAAGGACACTTCGCAGATTACTTAAATTTGCAGTCTCATCCGGGATGTGATCTTCGCTTTTTGTTTCTTTGCTTTCAAATTCAATGGAGTCTTCGATGTCTGCCAGTTCTTCCTGGAATGTTTCACCGCTCTCCTTTTCCGCCAGGTCACGGTCAATCTCTTTTTGCAGGGCAGCCCAAAGTTTACCGTCCTTTAAATCATCATCTTCAAACTTCATATTTTTTGCTCCTCATAGTTCTGTGTCTGCACTTTACTTACTTCTCTTCTTTTTTCCTTGTTTCAACTCACAGTCGGTATTTTCACGGAGTCTGACATGTCGAAAATAGTTCGACTGTGACTTACCTCATGTCAGTGGAGGATACCGATTTCTCTCCGCCCGCCACTACCGTTATGTTTCTTTTAACAATTCATCCCACCACTTTAGAAGCGGGGGACTTCTTGTCTACTGATGTTAAAAATGCCCCTATAGATTTCTTCTTTTGTCCAAGGGCACATACACTGTTAAGTATATCATAAAATTCGACAAAAAAAAGCAAAAAATTTGGTTTTGGCAAATTTCTCACTTTTTTCGTAAATCACCTATGGAATTCGTAAAAAAATACCTTCTGCAGCGCTTCTCCGAGGAAAATTCCAAGGGCAATTGCGCCTGCCGCGGTCGCTGTCTCTAAAAGATACGTTCCAACCATGTTTTCCGGCCCCATAACGATCGAGTAGACGATGCGGTACATACCGGCTCCCGGCACCATCGGAAGAATGCCCGGGATCACGAAAAGGATCACCGGCGCTTTGAAATGACGCGCCATTGCCTGGGAAACCAGGGCGACGGCAACGGCGGCAAGAAAGTTCTTCATCAGAATGCCGTCGTTGAATACTTCCACGATCAGATAGACCGCCCAGCCGATCATACCGACACCGGCCGTGTAGCATTCCAGCTTTTTTGGTGCGTTCAACAGTCTTGAAAATCCCCAGATTGCAACCCAGGCTCCAAGGGATTTCAGGATGATTTCACCTGCTATTCTCATATTTTTGCTTTAACCTCATCTTTTTTCTGTATCGGTTTTCTCTACCGCACCAGTGGACGGAGCAGCAGCATGCCAAGTCCCACGCCGATTGCGATGGCCGCAGCGGTTACAAACGCCTCAAGCATCCGTGCCGCACCGGAAATGTAGTCGCCGTGCAGGGTATCATACACCGCATTCGTGATCGCCACACCCGGTACGAGGGGCATGATCGATGCAATGATAATGACGTTCAGATCCATGGTCCCCGGCAGGTAATGAACACAGAGAATAGATGTGACCGCCAGCAAAAATGACCCGATACAGTTCACAAGAAACGACTGCATCCCGGCTTTTTTTCCTCCGTAAACACCGATTCCTGATATAAAACCTGCAAGTGCAGATGCCAGCACTTCGTAGAACCCGGCTCCGAACATGATTGCAAAGCCTGCGGTCGTCGCCATCATCGCGAGCAGATTTTTTTTAATTTCCGACTTAGCACGATAGATATCCCGCACCCGGTGGAACAGCGCATCCAGGTCGATATTTCCTTCGCAGAAATCGCGGGAAAGCTGATTGACCGCATGGATCCGGTTCAGATCCGTTGCACGGCTCTCTACGCTGCGCATAACAGTCATGGAATCCATCGCCGGGTCGTCGAGCGTTACCACAAAGCCGGTCGTCAGCGCCAGTACATCCGCAGTTTTCAGGCCGGACATGCGCAGCATCCGCAGCATGGTATCCTCCACCCGCCACGTCTCCGCCCCGCTTTCCAGCAGGATTTCTCCCGCCATGACCGCGGTGTCCAGCAGCAGTTTATAGTCCATAGTTTTTGTCCTCTCAAATGTAACTCATATTTCACACATGCCAAACGATTGTACCATGAAGCAGTGTTCACTTTCAAGTTAATTCTATGCAAATTCGGCGATATCCGGGCGTTGGGATGTTCCGATGTTCACCCGCGCCATTCACAAATCTTTTCAAAGTTTCTTCAAACTCCATTCACACTTTCCTCACATATGACAACTATACTAAACGTATCAAAACAAAGGGACAACAAATCATCTTCCTCTATCTTTCAACCGTTGTCCCAACCTAATATTCTTTCCAATTTATATAGATTTTTCTTTTTCATAATGCCGGTGTTTCTGCCAGAAGAAATACCGGCCCTCCTTTTTTTATCCCCCAAAAAGAAGTGCCGACATCCCGTCTATGTACTATTCTTCAAATTTTACAACCAATGTCTTGTCCCCGACCGTCTCGGACAGCATTCCGGTAATCAGTGTTTTCGCCTGTTCCTGTGCCATCGTTTCCAGGTCATCCATTTCTTTCGTCTGCTGCTCTACATCCTCCTTCGCACTCGCGATTGCATCCATCGCATCTTCCTTCCGCTCCCAGTTCAGAAGCGCTGCCTTCTCATCGTAATACTGGATGGAATCATTGTCGATGGAAATATCAAAAATCTCCACTGCCGGAAGTGTAACTGTTACTTCTGAATCCGTCACCTCCGTATTCGCCTTCGCGAGATCCACGCCCGCACGTACCTCTGCACGGTATGTCATATTAAACGCCTTCTGCGTCAGAAACGGAATCGACCCGTCCGAGTAATGAATCAGCCCGTTATAAATCATCTTCGCCGACGTCAGCTCCCCCGCCGCCTCCAGCTTGCTGTCAATAAACGTCCCCGTAATCTCCGGCTCCCGGTCCCGCCGCAGCGACTGCGTCAGATAAACAACCATTCCAGCAAGGATTACTACGATCAGAAGATAAATGACAGCTTTTACCGTGCCGCGGCTTCCATTCTTTTCTCTGCTCACGTTACACCCACTCCCTTCTCATGTTTCATTTTTCATTATTTTTGAATATGTTCTGTGGCTCTATTGTACCTTATTTACACCATAAAAAACAGTCCTGCTTTACAAAAATATCTTAAAATTCTGTAAATCCTGTTCTGTTAGACTTTTCTTTTAAACAATACGAAAAAAGAGTGAAGATTTTGTATCTTCACTCTTTCCTAATACAGGGGATGAGAGAATCGAACTCCCACCAAAGGTTTTGGAGACCCCTATCATACCATTTGACCAATCCCCTACGCTAGATATACCTTCAAAACCGCATACACTACACATCTATCATTCCATCTTGTGAAC